>NZ_JAALEH010000080.1:0-26930 GCF_011058195.1 Rhodococcus sp. 14C212
CGGCGTCCGCACCGCCCCCGTCGGATACGAGGGTGAGGGTTTCCCCGTGCGCCGGGCATTCGCAGGCATCGACCAGCGCTTCCTCGATCCGTTCATCCACATGGACCAGATGGGCGAGGTGCAGTACGCACCCGGCGAACCCAAGGGCACCCCGTGGCACCCGCACCGCGGCTTCGAGACCGTCACCTACATGATCGACGGGATCCTGGAGCACAAGGACTCCAACGGCGGCGGGGGCACCATCGGCGGCGGCGACACCCAGTGGATGACAGCGGGGTCGGGCATCCTGCACATCGAGGCGCCGCCGGAACATGTCGTTGCCAGCGGCGGCCTGTTCCACGGCGTGCAGTTGTGGGTGAACCTGCCGCGGGACAACAAGATGGCGCAGCCCCGATACCAGGACATCTCCGGCAGCCAGGTGGCCCTGGCCTCCTCCCCCGACGGCGGCGCCCTCGTCCGCGTCGTCGCCGGCGAGATCGGCGGTGTGCGCGGCCCCGGCGTCACCCACACCCCGATCGCCCTCGCCCACCTGACCGTCGCGCCCGGCGCGTCGGTGACCCTGCCGTGGCGCCGGGAGTACAACGCGCTCGGCTACGTGCTCGCCGGGGACGGCACCGTCGGCGCGGAGCACGCACCGATCCGGGCGGGCCAGACCGCCGTGTTCGGACCGAACGGCGACAGCGTCACGTTCACCGCCGCCACCACCCAGGACTCGCGCACCGCATCGCTCGAGGTGTTCCTGCTCGGCGGACGACCGATCCGCGAGCCCGTGGCGATGTACGGGCCGTTCGTGATGAACACCAAGGCCGAGATCATCCAGGCGTTCGAGGACTTCCAGGCCGGCCGGCTCGGCACCGTCCCGGCCGAACACGAGCAGTTGCCGTAACGCGCGTCGGGACCGGGGCGCGCATCCGAAAGCTGCGCGGCCCGGCACGCCGGCCCGCCCGCGCCCCGTTCCGCTCCGTACCCTGAACCGCGATATACCTTTCGAGGAGACACCATGACCGACGCCCCGACCATCGACATCCGGCGCGCCGAGGACCGGCTGACGACGAAGATCTCCTGGCTCGATTCGAAGCACTCGTTCTCCTTCGGGCACCACTACGATCCGGACAACACCCACCACGGGCTGCTGCTGGTCAGCAACGACGACACCGTCCTGCCGGGCCAGGGCTTCGACACGCATCCGCACCGCGACATGGAGATCGTGACCTGGGTGCTGCGCGGCAGCCTCGTGCACCAGGACTCGATCGGGCACTCCGGCGTCATCTACCCCGGCCTGGCGCAGCGGATGAGCGCCGGGACGGGCATCCTGCACTCGGAGAAGAACGACTCCTGGCGACTGCCCGGCGTCACGGGGCTGCACGCCGAGGAGCACGCCGCACCGGTGCGCTTCATCCAGATGTGGGTGGTCCCGGACGAGTCGGGCATCACCCCCGGCTACGAACAGCTCGAGATCGACGACGAGCTGATGCGCGGCGGACTGGTGCCCGTCGCGACCGGGATCCCCGAGCACCGCGACCACGCCGCCATCCGCATCCACAACAAGTACGCCGGGCTGTCGGTCGCCCGGCTGCAGCCGGGCCTGCCGGTCGTCCTGCCCGATGCGCCGTACCTGCACGTGTTCGTCGCCCAGGGCACGGCCGAGCTCGAGGGCGCCGGCACCCTGCGGGAGGGCGACGCCGTGCGACTGACCGGTTCCGGCGGCCAGCGGGTCCACACCGACACGGCCGCGGAGATCCTCGTGTGGGAGATGCACGCGCACCTGGGCTGACCGGGGTGGGCGGGACGCCCCGGTCCCGGCCTCGGTACGGTGACCGAGCGAACCCTCGCTCCGCCCCCTCCCGATCTCAGGATGCCTCCCGTGACCGTCACCGCCCCCGAAACCGATCGTCTCAACGCCTTCATGGGCATCGACACCGTGACCGGAGAGCCCCGGACGGTGGCGTTCCGCCAACCGCTCGGCACCCGATTCCTCGACCACCGCGGCCGGACCACCGTGGGGTCCGTCGGCGTGCTCACCGACGTCGTGCTCGGCGCCGCCCCGCACCTCGTGTGGCGGGGCCAGGGTCGCGACACCCGGTCCGTACTCACCCAACTCAGCGCATCGACCGCGAATCCGATTGCCGCCCAGGGAAATCTGCACGGAACCGGCCGCGCCGTCCACGTGGACGAGGACACGGCGCTGAGCACCGCACAGATCCGCGACGACGCAGGCGATCTGGTGATCGAGCTGACGGGACGGTCCATGGTCGTGGATCGTCCCGCCGTGTTCGACGCAGACTCCTTCACGGACGCGTCCGGCTTGGTCCGGCCCACCCCCGAACCCTGGACGGATCCGGCGGAACTCGCCGGCCGCCCCGGGCTCGACGTCGTCACCGGCATCGCCGCGGGCACGGTGGCCCGCGGACCGCTCGCGGGACTACTCGACCTGCGCCTGCAGACCGTCGAGAAGGGCCACGTCACCGCGGTGGTGCCGCCGGTGGAGTGGATGGCCAATCCCATGGGGGCGGTGCAGGGCGGGGTGCTGGTCTCCGTCGCCGACGCCGTCGCCGAACTGGCGGCCCAGACCCTCACCGCCGCCGGCCGGCAGTACCGGCTGCTGAACCTGACCCTCGACTACCTGCGCTCACCCCAGGCGCCGGGTCCCGACCTGCTCGTCGAGGCGAAGGTCACCCGCGCGGGCCGGCGACTCGCCTCGATCGACACGGACCTCACCGCACCGGACGGCACGGTCCTGGTGCGGGCACACGCGAGCGTGCATATGGGTTCGCTCTGAAGGTGTCGGCTTCCGACCGACGAACTCGACCTGCGAAGTTCACCGTCCCCTGCGCAGCGCCTCGCACCGGCCGTCGGGCGGCCCGCTGTCAGGCCGCCCGCCGGGCGACGACGACACCCGCGGCACCCAGGCGCGGGAACCGCATGTCCGAGATGGGGGTGACGCCACCGAGGCGGTTGGTGACGAAGGCGATGGACAGACCGGTCTCCGGATCGGCGAACGCGCCGGAGCCGCCGAAGCCGAAGTGGCCGATCGACTGCAGCGGCTGCTCGCGCAGGGCGACCCAGCCCGGGTGGTAGCCCAGCCGCCAGTTCGGGCGGATACCGAGCACGTAGTCGCGGCGACGGGTCTGCACCTCCAGGACCTGCTCGAGGGTCTCCGCCTTCAGCAGCCGCGCCCCGCCGAGTTCGCCGGCGTTCGCGAGGGCCCCGTACATCCGGGCCAGCGCGCGAGCGGTGAACACCCCGTTCCACCCCGGCATCACCGCGTCGTGCGCCGCGGGACTGCGGGCCAGCTCGTCGAAGCCTTCGGCCATGCCCGCTTCGGCGACGCCACGCAACCCGGGCAGACGCGACAGCACGGTGCCGGTGACCGCCCACGGCGCGGGGGTCGGATTCAGCCGGGGGAACACCCGGGCGATGCGGTGCCGCTCGTCCTGCGGCACGTGGAACCAGAACTCGCGCAGATCGAGCGGACCGGCGATCTCCTGCTCGACCAGCTCGGTGAAGGACAGGCCGGTCACCCGGATGGCGATCTCGGCGACGAGGTTGCCGTAGGTGACGGCGTGATAACCGGGGCCGGCGAGCCGGCGCGGGTCCGGCGCGGCTGCCGCGAGTGCGGCCGCCACGGCGTCGGAGTCGAGCAGCCCGAAGCGTCCCGGCACGAGGCCGCGCGCGCGGTGCAGACCGGCGCGGTGCGACATCAGTTCCCGGACGGTGATGGATTCCTTCCCGGCGGCCCCGAATTCGGGCCAGTACGTCGCGACCGGGTCGTCGTAGTCGACGAGCCCGCGCTCGGCGAGCCGGTGCAGCACGGTGCTCGCGACGCCCTTGCCGGTGGAGAACGACAGCGCCACCGTGTCGTGGGTCCACCGCTTGTCCCGGGACGCCCAGCCCGCCCAGATGTCGAGCACCGGTTCGCCGTGCAGGTACGCGGCCAGCGCCCCGCCGCCCTGCCGGGTGTCGCGGAACATCTGGAAGAACCGGTCGGCGACCGGCAGGAATCGAGGGTCGACGATCATCTCGGTCCGGGGGTGCTCGCCGTCCACCCGCCTGGTCGCTCCGGTGTCGGAACTCATGGCGCCACTCCTACCGCGGCCTCCAGATCCGACAGAGACCGCTCTGTCAGAGGTATCAACGTCTCGATGTCCGGTATTACTTCCCCACCCGCCACATATCCGAAACCGACACGGTCGGCATACGAGCACACCGTGACGTTGAGAGCCATCCCGTCGTAAACGATCGACACGGGGTAGATCTCCTCGAGGCGGGCGCCGTTCCAGTACAGCTCGGTGCGCGGGCCGGGCACGTTGGAGATCGGCAGGTTGTATCCGGGCCGCATCCTCGGGTCGAACGGGAGCATCGGGACCAGAATGGTCGGCAGGATGCTCGGAGCTGCCACCAGCAGCGACGGCACCGGCCCCAGCGACGCGACGCGCTCCTTGGCCACCTGCATCGACCGGTGGATCAGGCCCAGCCGGTCGGCCGGGTCGGCGAGGTCGGTACCCAGGGTGCACACCGCCGTTCCGAACGCATTGCCCGCCGTCACGCCGTCCTGCCGCCCGCGTACCGAGACCGGGCAGATCGCCACCAGGGAGTCACCGGGCAGTTCGTCGTGCTCGGCGAACCACGAGCGCAGTGCCCCGGCCACCACCGCCGTGACGACGTCGTTGCCGGTCACCCCCGCCGCGTGCTGGATCGCGCGCAGCCGCGCCTTCGGCCAGCCGGCGGCCGCGAAGGTGCGGCCGGCTCCGAGAGGGCCGTTGAGCCGGGTGCGCGGCGCCGCGAACGGCAGCACGGTGGTGTCGGTGGTCAGGCCCTGCACCATGGAGCCGACCTGTCCCTCGACGGTTCGACGGACCAGACCCATTCCGGAGGCGACCGTCCCGACGGCCGAGCGGACCAGGGCGAGCGGGGTCGGGAACCCACCGTGCGCGGACCCGGGCCGGTCCCGCCCGCCGGTGGCGAAGAACGGGGACATCGACCGACGATCGGGGTCGGGTGACATCGACTCCTCGATCATCCGCAGCCCCGCGATCCCGTCGAGGACCGCGTGGTGGACCTTGATGTAGAGCGCGAACCGGCCGTCGGGAAGGCCGTCGACGAGGTGCGCCTCCCACATCGGGCGGGAACGGTCGAGGGGTTCGGCATGCAACGCGCCCACCAGGCGCCACAACTCGTCCCGCCCGGCGCCCCGCGGCAGCGACGCCCGCCGCACGTGGTAGCTCAGGTCGATGTCGTCCACGTCGCGCCAGGCCCACCACCCGCCGGTGTCCAATCCCCGGTGCGCCCGGCGCCGCAACACCGGATCCACCGCGCCGGCCCGGCCGAGGGCGTCCCGGTACGCATCGTCGACGAACCGCGGACCGGCGTCCTCGGGGGGATTCAGAACCAGCACCACCGCGACGTGCATGGGGTTGGCCAGCAGCTCCGCCGTCATGAGAACGGCGTCAATCGGGTCCATCAGACCCACATGCTCACCCCGCTTCTACGTGTCTGTGAGGCTTCGGTCACGGTAACTCGAGCGGGACTCGTCGCGGGCCGGGACGGCCGGTCGTGCACGCGCAGGCCCGTGCCGGGTGCGGAGAATGGGTGTAAGGATGGACGACATGACCATCGTGGAGCATTCCCGGGCTCGGCACTCGGGCATCGACCTGACCCACCTCGACGAGAGCACCCGAGCGCAGGACGATCTGTTCGAGCACGTCAACGGGCGCTGGCTCGCCGAATACGAGATCCCCGCCGACCGGGCTCTGGACGGCGCGTTCCGCACGCTGTTCGACAAGGCCGAGGTCGATGTCCGCACCCTCATCGAGGAGGCGGCCGCGTCCTCGGCGGAGCGGGGCACCGACGCGCAGCGCATCGGCGACCTGTACGCGAGCTTCCTGAACACCGAGGCCGCGGCGGCGGCCGGGCTGAGCCCGATCGCCGGCGAGCTGGCCGCCGTGGCGGACGCCGCGGACCGGGCCGAGCTCGCGGCCGTGCTCGGGCGGCTGCAGCGCGTCGGGGTCGGCGGCGCCGTCGGGCACTACGTGGACACCGACGCGAAGAACTCGTCGCGCTATCTGATGCACACGACGCAGTCCGGCCTGGGCCTGCCCGACGAGTCGTACTACCGCGAGGACGGCCACGCCGAGATCCGGGCGCAGTACGTCGCGCACGTCGGGCGCATGTTCGAGCTGGCGGGCATCGGGCACGACCCGCAGCGGGTCCTCGACCTCGAGACCCGGCTGGCTGCCGGGCACTGGGACGTGGTCAAGCGGCGCGACGCCGACCTGTCCTACAACCTCGTGACGTTCGAGGCGCTGACCTCCGATCGGCCCGGCTTCGACTGGCGCGGCTGGATCGACGCGCTGGGTGCCACCGAGGAACAGTGGTCCGAGATCGTGGTCCGCCAGCCGGACTTCCTCGACACGTTCGCGCGGCTGTGGGCCGACGCGTCCCTCGAGGACTGGAAGGCGTGGGCCACCTGGCGCGTTCTGCACGCCCGCGCGCCGTACCTCACCGAGGCGCTCGTCGCCGAGAACTTCGCGTTCTACGGCCGCACCCTGACCGGCGCGCAGGAGATCCGCGACCGGTGGAAGCGCGGCGTGGCGCTCGTGCAGGACCTGCTCGGCGAGGCCGTCGGCAAGCTGTATGTGGAACGGCACTTCCCGGCCGAGGCCAAGGCCCGCATGCAGCACCTCGTCGCCAACCTGCAGGAGGCGTACCGGCGCAGCATCGCCGACCTCGAGTGGATGAGCCCGCAGACCCGCGAGGCGGCGCTGCGCAAGCTGGAGAAGTTCACGCCCAAGATCGGCTACCCGGACAAGTGGCGGGACTACTCGGCCGTGACGATCGACGCGGACGATCTGGTCGGCAACTACCGTAGCGGCTACGCCGCCGAGTACGACCGCGACCTGGCCAAGCTCGGTGGGCCGGTGGACCGCGACGAGTGGTTCATGACGCCGCAGACCGTCAACGCCTACTACAACCCGGGCATGAACGAGATCGTGTTCCCCGCCGCGATCCTGCAACCGCCGTTCTTCGACCTGCACGCCGACGACGCCGCCAACTACGGCGGGATCGGCGCCGTCATCGGCCACGAGATCGGGCACGGCTTCGACGATCAGGGCGCCAAGTACGACGGCGACGGCAATCTCGAGAACTGGTGGACCGACGACGATCGCACCGAGTTCGGCAAGCGCACCGCGGCACTGATCGCGCAGTACGACGAGTTCGAGCCGAAGGCGCTCGCCGGCCATCGCGTCAACGGCAGCTTCACCATCGGCGAGAACATCGGCGACCTCGGCGGTCTGTCCATCGCGCTGAAGGCGTACGAGATCGCACTCGACGGTGCCGAGGCGTCCGTGATCGACGGTCTCACGGGCCTGCAGCGGGTGTTCTTCGGCTGGGCGCAGGTGTGGCGGACCAAGGTCCGCGACGAGGAGGCGCTGCGCCGGCTCGCCGTGGATCCGCACTCGCCGCCGGAGTTCCGCTGCAACGGGGTGGTGCGCAACATCGACGCCTTCTACGAGGCGTTCGACGTGCGTCCCGGCGATGCGCTGTATCTCGCACAGGAGGAGCGCGTGCGGATCTGGTGAGCCGGACGCCGGTGCGCCGCGCCCCCCGACGGGGCGGCGTACCGGCGCCCGACTAGGAGCGCGAGGACTGAGGCACCGAGATTCCGCGCGAGCCGAACCAGGCCATCGGGTCCATCTTGGCGCCGCCCGGCTGCCACACCTCGAAGTGCAGGTGCGGCCCGGTGGACTGACCTCGGTTGCCCATCGTGGCGATCACGTCGCCCGCCCGCACCTGCTGGCCGACGGACACGAGCGACTCGTTGATGTGCCCGTAGACGCCGATGGTGCCGTCGTCCTGTTGGATGCGAACCCACAGTCCGAAGCCGGAGGCGGGACCGGATTCGATCACGGTGCCGTCGGTGACCGACTTGATCGGCGTGCCGATGGCGTTGGCGATGTCGATGCCGTTGTGCGCCGTTCCCCAGCGGGGACCGAAGCCGGAGGTCAGCGCCCCGACGGTCGGGAAGACTGCGCTCGGGCGGCTCGCGAGTTCCCGCGCGATCCGCTCGGCCTCCTCCCGCGCGATCCGCTCGGCCTCCTCCCGGGCGAGGCGCTCGGCCTCACGCTGGCGCTCCGCGGCTTCCGCGGCGAGGCGCGCGGCCTCCCGTTCGGCGGCGCGCTGCAACTGGTCGACGTACCGGTCCGTGCCGGCGTCCGGGAGCTGCAGCACCTGCGGTGCGGTCGAGAGTCCGACCGTCGGCTGCTGCCGCTCGGGGGCGGCCTCGGCCCGGGGCTGCCCGGGCGCCGCCTGGGCCGCGGCGCTGCCGGCCGCGAGCACGGCGCCGACCGCCAGGGGGATGGTCAGCAATCGACGCGCGGGCCCGGTCCGGGTCGAGCGTCGATGTGCCCCGCGCCGGGGGGCCACGGGTTCGGAGGCTTCGCTGGAGTTGTCACCATCGTGGCGGGCGTACGGGGTCAAGCTGCTGTCCTCGACGTTCGAGCGGTCCGTTCAATAACGGATTGATCACGGTCGAGTCACAGATTAGCGCATGCCCGCGCCGGTGGGTAGCCACTCCCAGCGGACCGAATGTCACAGGCGTTCGGTTCCGCGACACGAATGTGACATTCGGCCCGAGGAATCACAGCCGCGCGTTGGGCAGTCAGCCGCGACAGCAGCGGCTGTCGCGGCTGACCGGGAACCGCGCGGGTGTGGACAGGACACCATCGTGGCGTCGGGTCCCGCCGGCGGCCACCTCGCTCAGCCTTCCGCCACCTCACGCGACGACGCGCCGTCGGAGGCCCGGGCGCGGGCCCGGTCGGCCAGCACCGTGTCCAGCCAGTCGAACATCCGCTGGTCGGTGAGGCTGCGGGCGAGGGGTTGGCAGTGGAAGTTGGCGCCCTCCGCCGCGGTGAACGACGCCAGTTCCTTCGTCCCGCGCAGCCGCTCGGTGAGCTGCCGGGACTGGCCGGGCCAGAACTGCTCGTCCTCGGGGTCGGTGACGAACAGCGGCGTCGTGATCGACTCGGGGAGATCGCCGAGCCGGTACTTCAGCACCTCGGTGAGGGTGTCGAAGTACGAGCCCATCCTGCGGTAGGGGCGCGCCCGGAACCGCCAGGTGCGTTCGAGCCGGCCCGACAGCCGCATGCCGAGGGCCATGTCACGGTCGAACTTCTCCCGGTCGCCCTTCTCGAGCAGCTCGATCATGTTCTTCGGCATGTGGGCGAGCCACGACGCGGACACGTCGACCACACCCGGGTCGGCGATTGCGGCGGCGATCCGGTGCTCGAAGGCCAGTGCGCGCGGAACCCAGTATCCGCCCTGGCTGATCCCGTAGAGGGCGATGCGCGAGTCGTCGACCTCCGGGTACCGGAGGAGGAAGTCCACGATCGGGGTGATCACCGCCTCCCAGTCGTGCCGGAACGGCACGCCGCGCTCGAAGAGCATGGACTGCTGGCCTGGGCCGTCGAAGAACAGCACGTTGTAGCCACGCGCCAGGGCACCGGCCCCGGCGGCGGTCCACAGGCTGCTGATCGGTCCGTCGCTGCCGTTGTTCAGGATCAGCGTGGGTCGGGGCTCGCGGGTCTCCTCACCGAGCGGACGCAGCAGGTAGCCCGGCAGGAAGCCGTCCTCGTAGGGGATGTCGACCCGTTCGGCCGGGTGCGGGGTGGTCTCGACGAACCGGTCCCACGCCGCCCGATGCTGCCGGAACGTCGGCAGCAGCGGGCCGTCGTCGCCCAGCCCGTCGACGGAGTTGACCGCGGTGGCGAAATACGTTGCCGCACGCAGGTATGCGCCCGCGGCACTGACCGCGTGCCCGGCCTCGGCGGAGGCGTCGGCGAGGCGTCGGACGCGAGTGCCGAGCGCAACCCAGGCGTCGAACCACTTCTCGTGGTCCTTCTCGCCGAGTGGGGCGATCGTGGCGAGCACCTCGCCGACGTCCGCCGCGCCGGGCACGGCCTGCCCGAGCAGGAAACGGACGTCGAAGTCGAAGTCCTCGTCGCGGTAGAAACCTGCCGTGAACGCCTGGTGGGGATGCGCAAAGAAGGACGCGGGCATGTGAGCTCCCTCGGGCGGTGGCGGGGCACACTCACCGTACGCCCGAACCGGTCGTTCGGCTCGATGTACGATTTCCGCCCGTCACAGGCGGTGCAGTTCCACCTCGTGCAGTCCGCCGTCGGCGACGGTGGCGGTCATGTAGGTGCAGAACGGTTGCCGCCGACGGTCGGTCGGCGACCCCGGGTTGAGCAGGCGCAGCCCCGTCGCCGTGGTGGTGTCCCACGGAATGTGACTGTGCCCGAACACCAGGACGTCGGTGTCGGGATGAGCGGCCGACATCCGCCGGTCCCGGCCTGCCGACGCTCCGGTTTCGTGGACGACGGTGAAACGCACGCCCTCCAATGTCACGCGTGCGATCTCGGGCATCCGGCCCCGCAATTCCGCACCGTCGTTGTTGCCCCAGCACGCGACCAACCGGGCCGCCCGCGCGGACAGGGCGTCGAAGAGGGCGACGTCGACCCAGTCACCGGCGTGCAGCACCACATCGGCGCGGTCGACCTCCTCCCACACCCGCGCCGGCAGGTCCCCCGCGCGGACGGGGACGTGGGTGTCGGCCAGCAGCAGAAACCTCATGCGACCAGTGTGCCGCCCACCCGGACACCCGAGGTTTCGCACGGCCCCCACCGGGCACCCGGCCCCGAGTACGCGACGAACGCATACACGACGAACGATGCCCGCGTCGGACGGCGGGCGCCACCGGGAGGAACAGCATGGCCAACGTCGCCGACGGGATTGTCGACCGGCTCCGGGCCTGGGGCGTGCACCGCGTCTTCGGTTACGCCGGAGACGGTATCGACCCCATCCTGGCCGCGCTCGACCGCGCGGGCGAGCACATCGAACTCGTCACGGCCCGGCACGAGGAGATGGCCGCGTTCATGGCAACCGGCCACGCGAAATACACCGGCGAGGTGGGGGTGTGCCTGGCCACCCAGGGACCCGGGGCGGTGCATCTGCTCACCGGTCTGTACGACGCCAAGCTGGACGGCAAACCGGTGGTGGCGATCGTCGGGCACGTGGTGACGACGGCTCAGGGCAGCGGTTACCAGCAGGAAGTCGCGCTGCCCACGCTGTTCAAGGACGTGTGCGCCCAGTATGTGCAGACCCTCGATACCCCTGAACAACTCGGCGCGGTGCTCGACAACGCCTTCCGCACCGCACGGGCGACCTCCAGCCCGACGTGTGTGATCGTCCCGCACGACGTGCAGCAGGCCGACGTCACCGCGGTGGAGCACATCCACGGCGTGATCCCCAGCGCCGCGACGGTCGCGGTCCCGCGGGTGCTGCCCAACGACGCCGATCTCGACCGGGCCGCCGACCTGCTCAACGCCGGACGACGGGTCGCGCTGCTCGTCGGCCAGGGCGCATACGGCGCGGCCCCGGAGATCGGCGAGGTCGCGGAGTTGCTCGGCGCCGGCGTCACGACGTCGCTGCTCGGCAAGCCGGTGATCGACGAGTCCCGGGACTGGGCCTGCGGTGTGATGGGACACCTCGGCACCACCGCGGCGGCAGACCTGACGGCCGGTTGCGACACCCTGCTGATCGTGGGCAGCAACGATCCCTGGACGGAGTTCTACCCCGCCCCGGGGCAGGCGCGCGCCGTCCAGATCGACATCGACGCCCGCAACCTCGGCGCCAAGTATCCCGTCGAGGTGCCCCTCGCCGGGGACGCCCGCGAGACCCTGCGTGCCCTGCTGCCCCGGCTGCACCGAACCGACCGGCCGTGGCGCCGCGACGTCGAGCAGATGGTCCGGAACTGGCGGCGGATCGCCGCCGCCCGGTGCGCGGAGCCCGCGGACGGTCTCGATCCGCAGGCCGTCGTCGCGGCCCTGTCCGAGCAGCTCCCGGCGGACGCCCAGGTGGCGGTGGACGTCGGCTCGGTCGTGTACTGGTACGCGCGCTTCCTGCGGCTGCCGCCGGGAGTGCCGGCGCACCTGTCGAGCACGCTCGCATCGATGGGGTCCGCGATGCCGTACGGACTGGCCGCCAAGCTCGCCCACCCGGATCGTCCGGTGATCGCCCTGGCCGGGGACGGCGCCATGCAGATGAACGGCATCTCGGAGCTGATCACCCTTGCCCACCGCTGGCGCGACTGGGCCGATCCGCGCTTCGCCGTCCTCGTCCTCGACAACGGCGACCTCACCGAAGTGTCCTGGGAGCAGAGGGAAATGGAGGGCGACGCCCGCATCCCCGCCTCGCAGGCCGTCCCGCCCTTCCCCTACGCCGACTACGCCCGACTGCTCGGACTGGAAGGCATCCGGGTCGAGCAACCCGAGGACGTCGACGGGGCGTGGCGCACCGCGCTGACCGCCGACCGTCCGGTGCTGATCCAGGCGGTCGTCGATCCGGCCACACCGCTGCTTCCACCGCGCGCCTCTGCGGACAAGGTCGACAAGATGCTCCAGGCCCTCGAGCGGGAAGGCGCACACACGGCCGCACAGCGGCTCCGCCGGCAGCGCGAGCAGGAAGCCGAGAACTGACGGCGGCAGTGTGCTGCCGGTCAGACGAGGTTCCGCGGAATCCGGCGGTGCCAGTTCTGCGAATGGACCCGTTTCTCCACCGGCCGCGGATCGACGTCCGGGTTCCCCAGCTCGAAGGCGTCCAATCGGGCGTCGACAATGAATTCGTCTGCCGTGCAACGTAACACAGTGTTCGTTGTGATCTCGGTACGCCAGTCACCGCGTTCGAGGCGGCGCACGGTCCGCGTCTCGCCCCGCACGGAACCGACGTCGTTGCCGCGGAAACTGAACCACTCGGTGGTGGCGCGACGCACCCTCGTGCCGACGTCGTCGAGAAGGATCGTGCCCTGATCGTTCTCGACCTCGAGGGTGGAGACACCGGTCGCCAGATCCCGCTCGACCTTCCAGTGGTGCCTGCCCGGTTCCACGTGCGTCGCGGGCGCCTCGGGAGCAGCCTCGGGAAGACCGAACGCCTGCAGCCTCTCGTCGTCCCCGGGACGTTGCGGGCGGTGCGGAAGCGTCAGGGTGCTGCTTCCCGTGTTCACCGTCAGCGTCACCGGTTCCGGCGACGGCCACGCCAGAGGCCAGTACGACGAGGACACGGACAACCGGATGCGATGTCCCGCGGGGAAGGAATGCGCCATTCCGTTGAGCGGGACACGCACACGGTAGGTCCGGCCCGGCTCGAGGGGTTGCGGGTCGCCGCTGCCGTCTCGGTGGGTGAGATTCAGCAGGCCGTAGGTGACGCGGGTCGCCTCCCCGTTCGGCGCCACATCCGACAGACGTACCGCCACCATCGCGTTGGGCCGGTCCGCCGACACGTCCAGCTCCAGCGTCGGCAGACCGAACACCTCGAAGGTGTCGTCGAGCGGTTCGGTTTCGAACACCAGCGAACCGCCGTCCTCCTCCCGCTGATCGCCCGGCAGGTCGGGTGTCGCGGCATACGAGGCCCACTTGCCGGCGAACATGCCCACACTGAGCGGCGACTGCAGCCGGATCCGATGGTGGTCACTCTCGTCGGGTGCCTTGTCGGACAACGAGTGCCGGGTCAGGGTGTATCGCCGGTCCTCGATGTTCGGGGACGGCCAGCACGGTTCCGACACCCAGCGACCGGGGCGGTCCGCGTACGACGGCTGTGGCGGGATGCTGTCCTGCATCCAGGCCCGCAGCACCGGTTCGTCCATGATCCCGGTGTCGCGACCCTTGAGCCAGTGGTCCCACCAGCGGACGAGTTCCTGCAGGAACCCGATCGCCGGCCCCGGCACACCCAGGTGCGGATACCTGTGCCCCCACGGGCCGATCAGGCCGAGACGCGGCACGTCCAGATGCTCGAGCAACCGGAAGATCGCGTTGGTGTAGCCGTCGGCCCAGCCGCCGACCGCAAGGACCGGACACTCCACGTCCCCGTAGTTCTCGTTCACCGACGCCCGCTTCCAGTAGTCGTCGCGGTGCTGATGCCCGAGCCACTGCTCGATCCACAACCCGCTGCCGGACAGGCGCTCGTGCCACATCTCGCGCCACCGGTTCCCGACGATCGCCGGATCGGGTGGCAGGCTGTTGAATGCGAACATCACCGTCGCCTCGGAGAGATTGTCCGAGAGCAGGCATCCGCCCATGTAGTGCATGTTGTCGACGTACAGATCCTCGGTGGCGGAGGCACTGACGATCGCCTTGAGCGCCGGCGGCCGGCGGGCGGCCACCTGCAGGCTGTTGAACCCGCCCCACGAGATGCCCATCATGCCGACGTTGCCGTCGCACCACGGCTGTTCGGCGAGCCAGGCGATGACGTCGCGGGCATCGTCGTGCTCGGCGGCCAGATACTCGTCGGCGAGCACCCCGTCGGAGTCGCCGCTGCCGCGCATGTCCACGCGCACGGACACGTAGCCGTGCCCGGCGAGATAGGGGTGGTTGAGGGCGTCGCGGGCCCGGGTCAGGTCCCGCTTCCGGTACGGGATGTACTCGAGCACCGCCGGCACCGGTTCGTCGGTGACCGGTCGCCACATCCGGGCGGCCAGGCGCGCACCGTCGCACATGGGGATGAACACGTTCTCGACGTCTCGCACCTCGTACGGGAACGACTCGACCGTGTGCACTAGGTGACCTCCTCGAATTCGAAGGGCAGCGCCTCGAGGCAGTCGCGATACCGCTGCTCCAGTTCGTCGTGGCCGGAAGCACCGATGTAGAGGGTGGCGAGCTTGTATCGATAGGCGTCCTGGTTGGGCAGGTCGGACAGCCGGGTGCCCGGCCGTACGTCGATCCGCACGACCGTGCCGGGGAAACGTGCCTGCAGCGAGGCGATCTCGTCCTCGCTCGGGATGCGAGTGACGATGCCGTCGTCGTAGCGAGGCACCATGCACTGCGCCGCCACCGCGAATTCGCCCTTCCGGTGCGGCATCCGCGGACGGCGGCCGAGAGCGACGTCGATCGCCACCGCGTGGTTGGACGCTCTGTCCACCTTGGCGAACAGGTCGCTGTGCGACTGCGAGATGCGGGTGTTCACCTCGATGAGCCACAGCTTGCCCGTCTCGGCGTCCCACATGAATTCGGAGTTGAAGCAACCGTTGTCGTAGCCGGTGTGCCGCAGATAGCGCTCGGTGACGTCGATCATCTGCTGTTGCACCTCGGCCGGGACGGTACGCGCGGGATAGTCGAGGTGATCGAAGCTGTGGCCGGCCTCGTCCTTGCGCATGTCGAACACGCCGTGCACCTCGAACTCCCCCTGGAACATCGAGCCTTCCGGCGCGGCCTGCGTACCGGTGACGATCTGTTCGGCCAGGCAGGTGCGACCGCCCGCGGCACGGGCCTCCGCCGGGACGTCCACGTGGGCCAGCGCCTGGTCGAAGGGATCCGCGATGCGGCCGATCTCCTCTCGGATGCGTGCGGTGGCGGAGGCGAACTCCTCGGCGTTCGACACCTCGAAGCCCAGCTGGGACGAGTGTGCTTTGATCGGCTTGACCCAGAACGGGAACGGAACGTCGATCTTGTCGAGTGCGTCCGGATCGAAGGGATCGAACGCGTCGAAGGCCGGCACGCACTCGGGCACGACCTCTCGCTGCAGGATGCGGCTCCACAGCTTGTGTTCACTGCGGATCACGCTCTCGAGGCTCGGCGACGGCAGGCCGCGCTCGGCCGCGAGGATGGGCACGAGCACGCTGGTGGGAAAGTCCCAGTGGGCGATGATCGCGTCGACGCTGCCCTCGAAGGAATCCAGTTCCTTGTCGGCCCGCTCGAGCAACGCGGCGAAATCGAAGCTCTCGGCGGAGACCAGCGACTCGTAGTCGAGCAACCCGTGCAGGGTGAAGCCCTCGGGAATCTCGACGGTGCCGAGTTCCCCTCGCTGTAGATCGGTCAGTCCGGGTACGAAAATGTTCCTATTCATCGTGACCTGTCTATCCCGGCCTGATCGCGCCGAAACCTCGGCCGTCCGTTCGGTCCGTATTGCGGGGATCGGCGGATGAGAGGGTGCCGCGACCTCGTTGCCGCAATCGGATGACGACCGGTGGAGATAGGCAGTTCGTCGCGGCTCGGGCATACCGGGGACCCCTTCCGGGTATGCCTGGGTAACGGCAACGGAGGACAGCGCAGTGGATCGGTACACATGAGGGCCTCGTTCGATCAACAGTTGCGCGACCTCACCAGCAGGCTCCGGGGTCTCGCCGAGCTCGCGGCGAAGGCCCTGGAGCTGTCGACGCGTGCGCTGCTCGACGGCGACGTGGCCGCGGCCGAGGAGGCGCTCGATCTCGGTGAGAACATCGACACCTTGCACGCCGAGTGCAGCGAGCGGACCGTGGCGATCCTGGCGTTGCAGCATCCGGTGGCCGGCGATCTCCGATTCGTGTTCTCCGCGGTGCGGATGAGCAGCGACCTCGCGCGGATGGGCCAGCTCGCCCTGCACATCGCGCGCGCAGCCCGGCGCCGCACCCCCGGCGAACTCGTCCCCGACGAGGTCCGGGGCGACATCACCCGGATGGGCGAACTCACGGCAGGCATGGCCCGCGGACTGCGTGACGCCTTGACGGAGCCGAATCTGGAGCTGGTCTCCCTGGTCCGGACCACCGACGCGGAACTCGACGCCGTCCATGCCCGCCTGCTCGAGACGCTCCGGGACCCGGAGTGGACGCACGGCGTGACCCCCGCCGTCGACCTCGCCCTGGTGGCACGCTTCTACGAACGCTTCGGCGACCAGGCCGTGGACGTGGCCGAACGGGTCATCTTCCTGATCACCGGGCGGCGCCCCGACGGCGATCCAGCTCCACCCGGGCGGCCCTGAGAATGTGCCCGGGCCGGTCCGGGTTCACGGTCCGTTCGAGGTCGGCGACGAACTCCTGCACTCGCTCCGTGGGCCACGATTCCAGGCCTCTGCCCGTGCGCTCGGGGTAGGCGGCGTGGACGACGTCGAGGATCCGGTGCGCCAGCCGGCGCGCGTCCTCCACGTCGAGACGGTGGGTCGTGCCGTTCAGAGTGACGTCCAGCCCGTCGCCGGTGTCGGTCACGGCAAAGGTGGTCATGTAGGCACCTCCTGTGCTCACCGGTCATGACGTTACTCGAGGTGAGCGCCCGTCGACCACCGATCGACATGGAGGGGCCGACGAGTGGGTACAGGCCTTGCATGAGTATTCCTGCACCCGAGAGACTCGCGATCGTCACCGGTGCCGATTCGGGAATCGGCAAAGCCACCGCCGAGGTGCTGGCCTCGGAGGGATTCGACGTAGGCATCACGTTCCACACCGACGAGGCCGGGGCCCGGAACACCCGGGACGGGATCGAGGAGCGCGGACAGCGCTGCTTCGTCGTCCGCCAGGACCTGACCAGTCCGGACACCGCCGACGTCGTCGACACGCTCGCCGAGAAGCTCGGCGGCCTGGGCGTTCTGGTCAACAACGCCGGAACCGGGCACATGGACCGAATCCTCGACCTGAGCTACGACACGTGGCGGGAGGTGCTCGCGACCGACCTCGAGGGTCCGTTCCTGTGCGCTCAGCGCGCCGCCCGTCGGATGATCGCGGGCGGCCGCGGTGGCCGGATCATCAACGTCACGAGTGTGCACGAGCACATCCCCCGGCTCGGCGCCGCCGCCTACTGCAGCGCCAAGGCCGGCCTGGGCATGCTCACCAAGTGCCTCGCGCTCGAGCTGGGCCGGCACGGCATCCTCGTCAATGCGATTGCGCCGGGCGAGATCTCGACCCCGATGACGGGAATGGACGAATCGCAGGCGTATCACGAGGACCGCCCCGGCAACCCGGTCGGCCGGCCCGGGCATGTCAACGAGGTCGCGTCGGCCATCGCGTTCCTCGCGTCGCCGCGCTCGTCGTACCTCACGGGCGGCTCGATTCCCGTCGACGGTGGGCTGATGCTCATGGCGGCACACGGCCACGACATGGCCGAGGAGAGCTGGCGCGAGATCTGAGGTCCCACCGCTTGCTCTCGCCGGTGCGCACCCGTGACCGAGGGCACCACGATGCCGGCGTCGGCGCCGCTACCCGAGTCGCTCGATGTCCGGCAGCCGCCACGTCTTGTCGAACCACGGTTCGAAGGGACCGTACAGCCGGAACATGGCCCACCAGCTCTTGCCGGGAACGGTTTGGATCCAATTGTGGCCGCCCACAGACGGTTCGGGACCGAAGTGGACGTCGACGGAACCGTCGTCGTTCGTGGTGAAATCCCGGTCCTGGCTCGTCACCGACGGCCACTCCTGCCCGGTCTGCAGCATGGACCGGGTCTGGGTGTCGTAGACGAGGACCGACCAGAAATCGGCTGCCGGAACGTTCGCAGGGACGCGGAGCCGGTAGACGCTTCCGCCGTCGAACGGGGCACCCTCGGAGTCGACGCAGGCAACGACGTACTGGGATCCGGCGCCGATCTTCTCGACGTCCTCAGCCGGACTGATGCCGATGACCGAGAAGTTGAACTGCGCGGCGGCGTCGAGTAGGGCGACCCCGTCTTCCTCGAACCGGTGGCCGCCGAGGAAGATCGCGCGCCACGTACTGCCCGGGTGGCGGTAGGCTTCCGGCTGCCGGAACCGGTAGGTGAGAGCGCGACCGGTGGCGTCGCCCACCGCGGCGGCTTCGGTGAGAATCGCCCGCATGCGCTCGTCGGGGTCGAGCGGTCTGCCGCGCCGGATACCGATCGAGGCGAAGAATCCCAGGGTGAGCGGATCGGACGATTCGGGCGGCTCGGACTGCACCACCTCGTCGAGCATTTCCCACGCCCGGAAGTCGGCGGGCGGAACGCCGACCATCGGTTCCGGCGACACGTTCACGAACCGCAGGGACGGCGGACGGTCGGCCAGCGCGAGGGGGTAGGCCCGGGTCCGGGCCTTGATGACCTCGACGGCGGGGTGTGGATCGCCGTGCTCGTCGAGGAAGCCCCGCGCGAACAGCACCATGCCGAAGCTGTTGGTCCGCACCACGAAGTAGCCGTCGGGAACCTCACCGTCGTAGCCCGGGGGCAGCAGCAGGTAGGCGCCGCCCTCGCCCTTGTCGGGGCCGGACAAGCCGACGTCGGCCACCCAGCGTCCCCAGCTGTCGTTGATCGCGCCCAGCACACCGGGCGGCGCCTCGATCACGAGCGGACCGTCGTGCAGGTCGATCCAGATGGCGGTGTACGACGTGCTCGTGTTCGCCGTGAGCCACACGGTGCGCGGGTGCATCAGGTCTTCGAAGACGTACGCGGTCGAGTTCACCGGGCCCCACTCGAGAAGCGCCCTGCGCATCGCTGCCATGTTCAGCGCGGGCAGGGCCAGCAGGTACGCCTGCACGGCGCGCTGGAAGTCCAGGTTGTCGAACAACGTCCGGACCGTCGCGTCGTCCGGGAAGCCGTCGAAGAACCGCAATGTGCCCAACCGGGTCCGGACCTCGTCGGGCGACTCGATGCCGGCCGGGATCGGGGTCGCCTTCGTATTAGTCATCGCCAGCCTCCTCGTCGCGATGCCGCCGACTCCGACGCTACGAATCACGTCACCGAGCTTCTAGGGTCCAAAGCCCATAGCTCGCCCCCAGCGGAAGCCGAGGACCCCGGCATCTTCGGAACCCGTCCCTGCGGTGGCCCTCTCACACAAGCTTCACACATCGGGACGGGAACTCTTCACCGACGGTGCGTTGACTCGGTGGGGAGAGAAAGGTGGTGCCGGTGATGAACACCTGGCGAAAGACCGTGGCCGCACTCGCGGCAGGAGCGACGATCGGAATCGCGGGATTCGGGACGGCCGTCGCGACAGCCCAGGAACCGGACGAGAACACGGGCGGTGCGCTGTCCACACAGGAGCAGTCCGACCTCGTGGTGATGCGGGAGGAGGAACGCCTGGCACGAGATCTGTACCAGCAGTTCGCGCAGAAGTGGGGGGCACAGATCTTCGAGCGCATCTCCGCCAGCGAACAGCGTCACTACGATGCCGTCGGAACCCTGCTCGGTCGCTACGGGGTGAGCGATCCGTCGGCCGGGCTCGCTGCCGGAACCTACGCCGAGCCTCGGTTGCAGAGCGCCTACGACGGTTGGCTCGCCCGCGGTCTCACCTCGGTCGAGGAGGCGTACGCGGTCGGGGCCGAACTCGAGGCCGCCGATATCGCCGAACTGTCCACCGCCATCGAGGTCAGCGACGAGGACGCGATCGACCGTGTGTACGGCAAGCTGCGCACCGGTTCCGAGCACCATCTGCAGGCCTTCCGGGCAGCCCTGACCGGCGAGGAGCCGGCCGGCGGACACGGGCAGGGCCAAGGGCAGGGGCAGGGGCCGGGCCAGGGACACGGGCAAGGCCAGGGACACGGGCCGGGACCGCAGCACTCGGAATGACGCACAGCCGCCGGACGGCCGGCCCGCTGTCGGGGTGCAGCCACGCGGCGCATACCGAGGAACGCACGGCACGCGGGCCGGTCCGCTCGGGCGACCCCGGCTCCGCGACCCGGGGCAGGTTTCCCTCGGTTGCGGAAGGGTGTGTCAGCGTCGGATCGGGTGGTCGCCCCGAATGGGCAACTGCAGTGTGAACCGTGATCCGTGACCGCGGCCGGCGGAGTCGGCCGACAGGTCGCCGCCGTGGGCGCGGGCGATGCCCCGGCTGATGGTCAGGCCGATGCCGGAGCCGGGATCGTGCTCGCCCCGGCGCCGGGACGGGACCCGGTAGAAGCGCTCGAAGATCCGTTCCACATCGTCCGGGTCGAGTCCCTCGCCCGTATCGGCGACGGTGACGGTGGCGACGTCTCGACCGGCGGTGACGTCGATGCTCACGCCGCCGGTCTCCGTCGCGGCGAGGGCGTTGCCGAGCAGATTGGTCAGCACCTGCGTGAGCCGGTCGGCATCGGCCCACACCACGACCGGCCGGGACGGCGGGTGCACGGTCACGGTCAGGCCGGCGTCGTCGAACTGCGGGCGCAGCCGGGCCGTGACCTGTCCGACGAGGTCGGACAGATCGACGTCGGTCGGGTGCAGGTCCAGACGGCCCTCCTCCGCCCGGGACAGGGTGGACAGATCATCGGCGAGCCTGCGCAGCCGGCCCACCTCGGCTTCGATCTGGACCAGCTCTGCCGGTGCGAAGACACCGTCGAGGACACCCTCGGCGTAGCCGTCGATCACGGTCAACGGGGTACGCATCTCGTGCGCCACCTCCGACAGCAGCCGGACCCGCCGGGCTTCCGTGTCGGCGAGGCGGATGGCGAGATCGTTGACGTCGGCGGCGACCGCGGCGAGTTCGGACTCCGGCGGCACCGGGATGCGGTGCCGGTAGTCACCGGTGGCGATCGCCCGAGTGCCCGAGCGCACCGACCGCAGCGACCGCAGCAGGCGCCGGGACGCCAGCAGACCCAGCGCGGCGGCCGCGATCACCCCAGCGAGCACCCCGAGCAGCAACGCCGTCGTCACGGCATCGGCCACGACCTCGCGCAACGGAGACGTGCGGCCCCGGCCGCCGCCGGGGCCGGGGGCGCGTTCCTCGAACAACGCCGGTGCCGCGACACGGACGACGGCGAAGGTGACCAGCGCGCCGACCACCGCCACCAGCAGATGGGAGACGAACAGCCGCGTCGTCAGGCTCGGCACCGGAAACCGGGAACCGCCGAGGTTCACCGGTCGGCCCCGGCCGTGGCCACGAACTTGTAGCCGACCCCGCGGACGGTCCCGATGAAGCGGGGGGCGGTGGCGTCGTCGCCGAGCGCCCGGCGGATGCTGCGAATGTGCACGTCCACGACCCGCTCGTCACCGAAGAAGTCCCCACCCCAGACCTTCTCGAGCAGTTGCCGGCGCGAGTACACCCGGCCCGGTGCCCGGGCCAGGGCCAGGAGCAGGTCGAACTCGAGCGCGGACAGCTCCACGGGGGTGCTGTCGACCGTCACCTCCCGGGTGTCGGGGTCGACGGTCAGACCGGCGGCGACCACGCGGGAGGACGTCCCGTCGGTGCCTCGGGCGCGGCGCAGGACGGCACGGACGCGGGCGGCGACCTCGCGAGGCGCGAACGGTTTGGTGATGTAGTCGTCGGCGCCCACCGCCAGACCCACCAGCTTGTCGACCTCCTCGGCGCGCGCGGTGACCAGCACGACGTACACGTCGGAGAATCCGCGGATCCTGCGCAGCACCTCGAGACCGTCGAGGTCGGGAAGGCGGATGTCGAGCAGCACCAGATCGGGGCGGCGGGACTGGACCGATGTCAGCGCTTGCGAACCCGTTGCGGCTTCGATGACGTCGTAGCCGTCCGCCTCGAGGTAGCCGCGCAGGACGCGACGGATGTGGGGTTCGTCGTCGACGACGAGGACGCTGCGGGGCACAGTTTCCCCTTTCGATCCGACGGGCCGGTCCGACCGGGCGACGGGGCTGTTGTGGACAGGAGTTCTCGTCGAGGTGTTCGACGGGCAGACCGAGGGTAATCCAGCCGTGCAGTCCACCGCGGAGTTGTCGGTGCACAGACCCGCGGACGCCGCCTCCCCGGCGACCCGGGCGGGCGCGACGGATCTACGAGTGCGGGACGAGGTGGCGCCGGTGCCGTCGGACACCGAGAACGACAAGAAGCTGTCGCTGATGGGATCGGTCGCGCTGGGGACCGGGGTGATGATCGGTGCGGGCATCTTCGCCCTGGTCGGGCAGGTGGCCGAGCTGGCCGGGTCCTGGGTCCCCTGGGCGTTCGTCGCCGGTGCGGTGGTCGCGGCGTTCAGTGCCTACTCGTACGTGCGGTACTCGAGCACCGACCCCTCCTCCGGGGGGATCGCGATGATCCTGAAGGCGGCCTACGGCCCCGGCGTGCTGGCCGGGTCGTTCTCGCTGTTCATGTACGTGTCGATGATCCTGGCGGAAAGCTTGCTGGCCCGGACCTTCGGCACCTATCTGTTGCGTCCGTTCGGGATGCAGGGTTCGGCGGTGTGGGTGCCGGTCCTGGCGGTCGCGGCGATCGTGGCCGCGACACTGGTCAATCTGGTCGGCAACCGGTGGGTGGAGGGATCGGCGACGGTGACCGCGGCGATCAAGATCGTCGGGATCGGGGCACTGGCAGTGGCCGGCATCGCCGCCACCGGGGTATCCGCGCTGTCGGACCTGTTCACCGGGGGAGGCGGACGAACCCCGGCGGACGGTGGGCTCCTGGGCATTCTCGCCGGCACCGCATTGTGCATCCTGGCGTACAAGGGGTTCACCACGATCACCAATCAGGGCGACGATCTGCGCGATCCCGAACGCAACATCCCACGATCGATCGTGATCGCGATCGCGGTGTGCACGGTGCTCTATCTGCTGCTGACCGTCGCGGTCACCGGGAGCCTGTCGGTGCCGCAGATCGTCGCCGCCCGCGACTACGCGCTGGCCGAGGCCGCCGAGCCGCTGTTCGGGTCCTGGGGGGTGTGGCTGACGGTCGCGGTCGCGGTGGTCGCAACCCTGTCCGGGCTGGTGGCAAGCCTGTTCTCGGTCTCGCGTCTGTACGACATGCTGCGCGAGATGGGGCAGGTACCCGGGTTGCCGGGGTCGGTGAATCGGCAGTCGTTGCTGATCACGGCTGCGTTGGCGCTGGTGACGGCGACGTTGTTCGACTTGAGTCAGATCGCCTCGCTCGGGGCGATGTTGTACCTGTCGATGGACATCGCCATCCACTGGGGCATGGTCCGTCGTCTGCGCCACGAGGTGGAGTTCACGACATGGATCCCGGCAGTGGCGATCGCACTCGATGTGCTCGTGCTTGTGCCGTTCGTGATCATGAAGATGCGCACGGATCTGTTCACGGTGGTCGTCACCGCGGCGGTGGCCGCCCTCGTCTTCGGAGGCCAGTGGGTGATCGTGCGCCGCCGCGGCGGCGCAGCGGCACACCGACATTCCTCCGGTGAGCGCCGGTCGCAGTGACGGTGATACCGTCCCGGCCGGCGGGCGGTCTCGGACACGGTTGACCGGGGGCCGACTCCGGCATTGCAATCGCATAACCATGCGCCGGCCGAGAGAGCTCGACCTTGGCCGTCGCGCCACAGGTCACTAGCGTCGACGGCAGATCCCAGACACGATCTACGCACTCGATCCCGGCCGACCGGGCCGTGTCTGCCCCTGACCTGTGTATGTGTGGGCACGATTGTTCCCCGGCCGACCGCACCGAACGGAACGCCGTGGTGAACGCCGAACCTTATTCCCACCCATACCCCGCCGCTTCGCAAGTGGCCGTACCCGGCGTCGGAGACCGGTATCGCGGCGGAGCACACACTGCAGGTCGGTATCCAGACCGCCCAGGCGGTACCGCGGTGATGTCCGTGCGCGGCGAGATCGACATCGCCACCGTGCCTGTGCTCGTGCCGGACCTGCAGGAAGCGGTCGCCTACGAGGGCGACCTGGTATCTCGATCCGACGCGCGTGTCGTTCCTCGGATGTATCGGTATGGCTCTGTTCGACACCACGCTGGTGTGTTGCGACACAGTCGACGAGCCCCTGGCCTCAGCGTGTCGTACCCGTAACTGACCCCAGTGAACAGGAGAAGAGGATGCGAACCCGAAGCCGGCTCTCCAGCGTGCTCGGTGTGCTGGTGCTGATTTGGCTGGTCATCGGCGCCGTCGCCGCCGGGCAACGCGGCTACTACGAAGATGCCTCGACCAATTGCGCCAGCGTCGGCACCATCGCCGTCACCATCGTGGCGGGACCGCTGAACTACGCGGGCGTGAATCCCACCATCGACTGCGAATACCCCCAACCCACCTCGTAGGTGAGCCCGTGAATCGGTACGCGTCCCCGTCGGCAGCAATCAGCACCGAGTGGATCGAACTACATCTGGCACGAATGGACTCGCAGGCGCACACACTCCGGCCCGAGCCCCGGCCGGGGGCGACTCCGATCGTCGCCGCCGGCGGCGACAGCAGCGCCACCGCATCCACCGACTCGACCTGACACGTCATCAGGTGCGTGCGCCCGGTGTGCACGCCGGCCCGAGGGCCGGATTCGATGTGGTGCCGGGGCGAGTACCACTGCGAGCGCCACCGACACCCGCCGCTCCACCGGTGCGGGCGGGTGCGGTGACTAGGCTCGTGGGCACATGGTCGACGAGCTGTCTCTGGCGCCGTGCCCCGTGACCGACTGGAGCAACGAGCGTCGAAAATCGTGCCTGCGCTCCACCCGGCTCGGGCACCGCTGGCAGCGGTTCGGACGGCTGCGCCGTCTCCTTGTGCGGCTGGCCCTGCTGATGGTCCCGGTGTCTATCCTGTGTGGGCAGTACTGGATTCATGACGTGGCACCGGAGCGGGCCAGGTTGGCCCACACCACGCCGCACCTGCATTCGATCTTCGACGCGGCCGATCCGGCGGACCGCGCCACCGCAGTCGTGGATCTGGTCGGACTGGGCAACCTCGATGCCACCGACACCGCCCTCGCCCTGCCGGCGCTGGCCGAGCTCGGGCAGGTATGGGCGGTGCAGTACGACAACGCCGGCATCGACACCGCCGTCATCAGCCGGATGATCATCGACCACGCCGAACAGGCGGGAGTGGAGCGAATCGTGCTGGCCGGACACAGCATGGGCGGCATTCTCGCCCTGGAGGTGGCCGAGCACGTCGTCACCGACTCGGATCTGAACCTTCTTGCGGTGCTCCTCGACTGCACCCCGATCGATCTGCACGCCGTACGGGCGGACGAACGCGATACCGGTGAAGACCTGTTGCGCTGGATGGGCTGGCTGCCCGGAGCCCGGGAAAGCCGCACCCTGCGGTTGGTGGTCGAGACCGCCGCCCGCAACGACCGCTATCTCGTTGCGCACCGGAACAGGCTGCCCACCGTCGATCCCGGCGCGCTGGCCGAGGCGGTTACCGAAGTACTGCGGGACAAGATCTTCTCCACCGACGCCGCGAGCAACGGGCTGATCGAAGCGCAGTTCCAGTCCATCGTCGCCTCGGGTGCGCTCGATGATCTGCGGGCGCTGGCGGTGCGGCGCGGGGACCGGCCACGGCCGGCGGTGGTCTTTCTGCGGCCGCGGTACGGCACCGACGACGAGGTCGTCGACGTCGACTACACCCAGAAGGTGCTGTTCGACCGGGTCGGCGGCCCACAGGGCTCGTTGCGGGTGGTGCGGCTGGACGGCACCGGCCACGCCAACCCGATCCAGCAGCCGCAGGCCTACAACGCCGCGGTGCAGGCGAAGGTCGTACCTTTCGTCGATCGCCTCACCGCCCAGGATCTGCGGCCGGTGAGCGCGGGCGGGCGGTGAGCGCCGGGGCTCAGCCCAGGGTGCCCATCAACTCCCGGCAGGCCTGCTCGCACCGGCGGCACGCGTCGGCGCAGGTGCGGCAGTGCGCGTGGTGCGAGGCATGCCGGGCGCATTCGTCGCCGCAGGACTTGCATGCCATCGCGCAGGCTTCGAGCACCGCGCGCGTCAGGCTGGCGTCGTAACCGGTGTGCCGCGAAAGGACCCGCCCGGTCGTCTCGCAGATGTCGGCGCAGTCGAGGTCGGTGCGGATGCACTTGACCAGATCTGCCACCGAGTCTTCGCTCAGGCAGGCGTCGGCGCAGGCGGTGCACGCCTGCGCGCAGTCGATACACGCCTCGATGCAGGCGGCGAGCTTGCCGGTGTCGATGCTGCCGAGGTCCTTCGGGTAGCTGTCGAGCATGGTGGATGCAGTGCTCATGAACGTTCTTCCTTCCGTCCGGACTGTTCTTCGGTCGAGCCGGATCGCGTTGTCGAAGGATCCGGTACCGCCTTGCGTACCCGCCGCGTCCGAGGGATAACGCGAGAAACCGAATCTCTTTCCGGTCCCCCGGTGGGGGTGACCGCCGAGCAGATCAACCCCACACTGCCCCCACTGCGCTCGAGATCCAGGTCACGCCGGGTCCCAGCGCCGTTCGAGTGCGTCGCGAACCTGACAGGCGAGGTGGTCGAGGTGGTGGCGGGTTGCGGTGTCGTGGTCGGTGACGTGGTCCTGCAGGCGACGGAGCTGGTCGGTGATCGCCGTGCGCTGCTCGCCGGTGGTGGCTTTCCATGCCAGCTCCCGC
>NZ_JAALEH010000081.1:0-26618 GCF_011058195.1 Rhodococcus sp. 14C212
ACCCCCTGACCCGCCCGCGCCTGCTCGGCCAGCGCCGCCAACCCCCGATGGGTGACCACCACGCCCTTGGGCACCCCCGTCGAGCCCGACGTGAAGATCACATACGCGGTGTTGCCGGTCCGCAGCACAGCACCCCGGTCCGCATCGGTCACCGGCGCCGTCGACCGGCTCGCACACCCGGCCACCGTCTCGGCCGCATCGAGCACCAGCCACCGCACCGTGCCCGGCAGCCGCTCCCGCTCCGCGGCCACCGTCACCCCCAGCACCGCCTGCGAATCGGTGAGCATGTGCTCGATCCGCTCGGCCGGATGATCCGGATCCACCGGCACGAACGCACCGCCCGCCTTGGCCACCGCCCAGACCGTCAGCACCGACTCCACCGAGCGGGCGATCGCCACCGCCACGAACCGCTCCGGGCCGGCGCCTCGCTCGATCAGCACCCGCGCCAACCGGTTCGATCCCTCGTCCAGTTCCCGATACGTCATCTCGGTGCCGCCACAGCACACCGCCACCGCGTCCGGATGGCTCGCCGCCGTCGTCAGGATCTGTGGCAGGGTCCGCGCCGGCAGCGGCGCCGCCCCGCGCACCGGCGTCAGCATCTTCCGTTCGGCGGGGCCGAGGATCCCGACGTCGCCGACAGGGATGTCCGGCTCGGCGGTCACCACGTCGAGGATCCGCACGAACCGCTCGGCGAATCCGCACACGGTGCCGTCGTCGAACAGCTCGGTGGCGAATGTCCACACCATGCGCAGTCCGGCCGGCTCACCGTCCTCCCCGAACCCCTCGGCCACCGACAGCTGCAGTTCACAGTCGGCGGTCCCGGGATCGGGAAGCGGTGGGTTCCGGAATCCGAGTGCCACCCGGAACAGCGGGAAATGCGACTTGTCGTGGTCGGGCTTCAGCTCTCGCGCGACCCGGTCGAACGAGACATCGGCGTTGGCCACCGCGGCACGATCGGTCTGCCGTACCCGTCCGAGGAGGTCGACGAACGTCTCCGCCGGGTTCACGTGGGTTCGTAGGACCACCGTGTTGAGGCAATCACCGTTCGTTCCGCCCGCACCCGGGTCCGGTGCCCGCACCACCGACGTTCCGACGGCGATGTCGTCGGTGCCGCCGAGACGCGCCAGCAGTATCACCAGTGCGGCGTGCACTGCGGTGAACACACCCGTGCCGCGCTCGCGGGCGAGGGCGGTCAGACGTCGGTGTATCCGGGCGTCCACGGAGGACTCGATCCGGTCCCGGCGGGCCGACGGGTGCGCCGGTCGCGGCCGGTCTCCGGGCAGTTCGAGCGTTTCCGGACGGTCGGCCAGCACGGACTTCCAGTAATCCAACTGGGCCGCGTCCCGGTAGCGGCGGGCACCCTCGCGGGCACTGGACTCGTGGACGGAGTCGAGCGCGACGTCCGGGGCCGCCGCGACGAACTCCTCGAGAAGTTCGGCTACCCGACCGCACTGTGCGTGCACCTCCCCGTCCGAGTAACGGCTCGGATCGGCCCGGAACTCGAGGAGCGTCTGCGCCGGCGTGCCGCTCCGGTACACGGAGATCACGCGGTCTCCGACCGGCCCGCGGGACAGGACGTGGATCCTGCCGACGACTGCTCCGAGCTGCAGCTTCTGGTCGAACAACATCACGTTGACCAACGGCACGGTGAACCGCGACATGGTGTTCGCGTGCCCCGCCGCCCGATGGATGTCGTCGATACCGCAGCCCTGGTGGCGCAGCGCCCCCACCAGTTCGCGTTGAACCCGCTCCTCCAACTCCCCGACGGTGTCCCCCGGATGAACGCTCACCCGGAGCGGCACGACATTCACGAGCATGCCGGCCGAACGCCGCAGTTGCGCCGTCGTACGGGCCGACACCGGGATGTTGACGAGTACCTCACGCTTGCCTTCGAGCCGGGAGAAGTAGCACGCGAACGCCGCAAGTATCACGGCGGCGGAGCTCGCGTGCACCGGCCGCGGCGCCTCGAGCTGCCTCGTTGCCGCGTCCGACAGCGGTACGGTTTCGAGCACGTTCCGGGCCGCCGCAGGCACCGGCTCGGCACCGGCGCCGTCCGACATGCCCTCGAGCCGCTGGGCCCAGTACTCGAGGTCCGCGGCGAAGCGAGCCGAGGCCCGATACTTCTGATCCTTCTCGTAGAGGGTGCGCAGGTTCGCCGCCCCGCCTGGTCCGGCGTCGCGATTCTCGAGCGCGGCGTTGTACAACTCCGCACCCCGGTTGAGCAGGATCGCCCCACCGTAGCCGTCGAGCACGATGTGGTGCGCCTTGACGTAGACGAGGTAGTCGACGTCTCCCGTTTGCAGGATGACCAGCGTGCACAGTCGGTCGTGCAGCAGGTCGTACGGGAGCGCGGCGTCCCGGCGCATCCATTCCTCGGCCGCGACCGCCGGGTCGGGTCGGTCGCGGAAGTCGGTGAAACCGGTTTCGAAGCTGAGCGTGGGATCGACAATCTGGTACGGCTGGCCGTCGATCTCGATCAGGCGCAGGAACACCGTCTCGAACTCGCGGCTCGCGCCGGCGGACGTGGCGCGAAGCAGCTCGAGGTCCAGATCTCCGTGAAACTCCACGTATTGGGATATGCAGAGAGGCATTTCGGGGGCGAGGCGCTGGGCGAGCCAGATCCCGTACTGCGCCGGCGACAGAGGAAATGCCCCGTCCGGGACCGTGGTGGGCACCGAGCTTCGGTATGCCTGTGGATGTACGGCGTTCACGACGAAGCCTCTCGAATACCGGCCGCGCACCGGCTGCAAGCACATGGACGTCCGGTGGAAGCCGGACAGGGGGACGGGAACCCCGACAACGAAGAGGGCAGCTACACGCTACGAATTCACACCACACGGCGTCGCCACATGCCGTGCGGTCGGGGAGGAAGTCGATTCACTGCTGGTGGACACGCGGTAATCGTTCCCCCCGGGAGCGGCGGACCGCGACGGAGAGCGGACGAGCGCTCCGGCCCCTGCACCGGAGCGGCCCGCTGCCACCTGGATTCTGTGTTCGTCCGTAAGAGCATGACGAAGTGCCTTCGATACGGCCCCGACGTCTGTCGATCACGATGCGCCGACCGCCCGACGGATGGCCCCCTGCCGGTTCCGGCTGCTGCCGAAGCCGAAAACTGTTCCGACGATCTGCGCTGGGCGGCACCTCCGAGTCTGTCGCGGGTGGAGCCGTGTGATCCGGTTCAACCGTAGCCTTGCGTCGACGACGCGCACAAGAAAATCGGCACATCGCCGATACCGCCTCCGGACACTCGCACGTGCGGGCATTCGAGGCTCAGCGCCGAATGTCTATTTCGTCCATATCGATTCGCGCGTCCGAATCGAGAGGGTACCCGGGTGGCTACCGGTACGACGCGCGCAGGGTCTTCTTGTCCAGCTTGCCCAGCGGGGTGAGCGGCAGCGCGTCGAGGAAGTCGACGGACTTCGGTGCGTGGACGGAACCCTTTGCGGCGCGCACCTTCTCGATGATCTCCTCCGCAGTGACCGACCGGCCGTCGCGCAGCACGACGCAGGCCTTGACGGCCTCGCCCCATTTGGCGTCGGGCACGCCGACGACCGCGACGGACGCGACCGCCGGATGCGCGGAGACGACGTCCTCGATCTCGCGGGGGAAGACGTTGAATCCGCCGGTGACGATCATGTCCTTCTTGCGGTCGACGATGGTGAGGAAGCCGTTCTTGTCGGCCCGGGCGACGTCGCCGGTGTGCAGCCAGCCGCCGCGCAGCGCCTCGGCCGTCTCCGCGGGCTTGTTCAGATACCCCTTCATCACCAGCGGCCCGCGCACGCAGATCTCGCCGAGTTCACCGCGTGGCACCTCGTTCAGGTCGTCGTCGAGCAGTCGCACGTCGAGCCACGGCACGGGCCGGCCGCAGGTGGCGAGGCGTTCCGGATCGTCGGCGAGGTGGTCCTCCTTGCGCAGCACGGAGATGGTCATGCCGCATTCGCTCTGTCCGTAGAACTGGAAGAACACCGGGCCGAGCCGCTCGATGCCCTCCCGCAGCCGCGCCGGGGACATCGCCGACGCGCCGTAGAACAGGGTCTCGAGGCTGGACAGGTCGCGGCGGTCGACATCGGGGTGGTCGAGCAGCAGGTAGATCATCGTGGGCACCAGCATGGTGGCGTTGATGCGGTGCTTCTCGATCGTCTCGAGCACCAGGCCCGGCTCGAAATACGGCAGCACGTAGAGGGATCCGCCGCGCAGCAGCGTCGGGACGAAGAACGCGGCGCCGGCGTGCGAGAGCGGCGTGCAGATCAGGAAGCGCGGCTCGTCGGGCCACTGCCATTCGGCCATCTGGATCTGGGTGAGCGTCGCGCCGGAGCGGAACGAACCCATGACGCCCTTCGGTTTGCCGGTGGTGCCGCCGGTGTAGACGATGCTCGACGTATCCTCGGCCGCCACCGGCGCGGCGACGAGCCGCTGCGGCGTGAACTGTGCGGCCAGCGCGAGGATGTCGGTGCCGACCTCCGACGGACCGAGGGAGAAGACGTTCTTCAGCGTCGGCACCTGCGCCCTCAGTTCGGCGGCGCGTTCCTCGAAGTGGTTCGGGTCGAAGATGAGGGTCTCGATGGCGGCGTCGTCGACGATGTAGAGGTGGTCCGACAGCGAACCCATGGGATTGAGCGCGCTGTTGCGGCAGCCGGCGACCATCGTCGCGCCCATCGAGATGAGAACCTCGGGGCGGTTCTTCGACAGCATCGCCACCGACGATCCCTGCCCCACCCCGACCGAGGCGAGTGCCTGCCCGAACCGGCTGATCTCGTCGCGCATCTCCCCGCCGGTGAGCACCACGTCGCCGAGGTACAGGGCCGGCTTCTCGGCACTGCGCTCGAGGGCGGTGATGAGCAGGTCCGCGGTGAACACGGGCCGATGCAGGTCGGCGTACTCCTCGGTCATTGAGAGTCCTTCTCCTCGATGGTCAGCGTGGTGACGGCTCGACGTGGCGGGGGTCACCCCCTCCGTCACCATAACCACATTCGCGGCAGAATTGGAACATGTTTCATTTCAGGACGGGGCTGCGGCCCTGCCCTAGAGTGGGGCCACCTTCACGCTCGAGCACCGGGAGTCACACCATGCAGCCGGCCGGACAGACCCTGCACACCACCGACACGGTGTGGTCGGCGACCGTCGTCGAGCACCATCGTCTCCGCCACGACGTCGCGGTGGTGCGTCTCGAATGCGACGACACGATGGTGCCGTTCGCGCCCGGGCAGTACGTCGACGTCACCGTGCCGCAGCATCCCCGGCTGCCGCGCCGCCTCTCCCCCGCACTGCCGCCGTCGCTCGACGGCAAGCTCGAATTCCACGTCCGGACCGTCCCCGGCGGCTGGGTCAGCGGCAGCATCGTCACCGCCACCCGGCCCGGCGACGTGTGGACGATCGGCGCGCCGCAGGGCGGCAACCTGCACGTCGACGACTCCGGCCGCATCGTGATCATGGTGGCCGGCGGCACCGGTCTGGCCCCGCTGAGGGCGCTGATCCTCGACGTCGCGCGCCGGCCGAACCCGCCTCAGACCTTCCTGTTCGTCGGCGGCCGCACCCCCCGCGACCTGTACGCCGCCGACATGCTGATCCTGCTCGCCGAGACGCTGCCGTGGCTGACCGTGGTGCCGGTGGTCGAGTCGGTCGACGACCCCGGGATCCCCGACGAGTGGTACGACCGCATCGTCGCCCACGTCGGCGATCCCGGGTTCCACCCCGACGAACTGCTCGAGGGCGGCCTCGACGACGTGGTCACCTCCTACGGGGCGTTCGGCGAGCACCAGGTGCTCGTGTGCGGGTCCGCGGCAATGGTCCGCGCGACCCTGCACAAGCTCGTCGAGACCGGGACTCCCGCCGAGAACATCCGGTTCGACCCGTACTGACCGGGCTGCGACGGCCGGCCGGTTGACCGGGCGGTACGCCCGCGACGATACTCGAGGGGCCACCAGCGCGACGAGTGAGGGCTGCGCCGGGTCGTGACCGTTCGAATCACGGGAGCTGCCATGGGTATTGCGGACTCGCACGCCGAGCCCCCGACGCCGGCCATCCTGTCCCGCGCCCACCTCGACCGGCTGATCGAGGTGCTGCAGGCCGAGGGATACCGCGTCGTCGGCCCCACCGTCCGCGACGACGCCATCGTGCTCGACGAGCTCGAGTCGGGGCGACAGCTGCCCGACGGGTGGGGCGTGTCGACCGCACCCGGGCGGTATCGGCTCCGGCGGCGCGACGACACCGCCGTGTTCGGCCATTCCGCGGGCCCGCAGTCGTGGAAGCAGTTCCTGCACCCCCCACGACAGCAACTGTGGTCGACTGCGCCGGACGGCAGCTACCGGGCCCCACCCGCGGACGAGACCCGGTACGCGTTCCTCGGCGTCCGCGGCTGCGACCTGGCCGCGATCGGCATCCTGGGCACGGTGCTGACCCGCGGCGCCCATCCCGACGGGGCCACCGCACGCCGGTTCCGCCGGCTGTTCGTCGTCGCGGTCAACTGCACCGAACCGGGCGAGGTCTGCTTCTGCGCCTCGATGGCCACCGGACCCGCCGCGGGCCCGGGCTACGACCTGGGCCTGACCGAACGCGTCGACGAGCAGGGACACCGTTTCCTCGTGGACGTCGGGACCGACGAGGGCGCCCGCATCCTGGACCTGCTCCCCCACCGTGACGCCACCGCGGACGAGACCACCGGCGCCCGCAACGCGGTGGCGGCGGCCGGCGACCGGATGGGACGGAGCATGCCCGAGGTCGACCTGCGCGCGATGCTCCGCGCCGCCCGCGAGGCGGACGTCTGGGAGGATGTCGCCGATCGCTGCCTGACCTGCGGAAACTGCACGATGGTGTGCCCCACCTGCTTCTGTACGTCGACGGAGGACGTCACCGACCTCGCCGACGGGCACGCCGGCCGGTGGCAGCACTGGGCGTCCTGCTTCGAACCGGACTTCTCCTACATCCACGGCGGTGACGTCCGGGCGTCCGGCCGGAGCCGGTACCGGCAGTGGATCTCGCACAAACTCGGCACCTGGCACGACCAGTTCGGCAGCTCGGGATGTGTCGGCTGTGGCCGGTGCATCGACTGGTGCCCGGTCGGCATCGACATCACCGAGGAGGCGGCCCGCCTCACCGGCGCGCTCGCCACCCACGACGACGAGACGGACGGGCACCGATGACGACCCCACCGCTCGACGGCATCCGGGCCCTGGCGGGGCTGGGCCCGGAGGCGCGGGATCGGATCGCCGCGCTCTCCCACCCGGTGCGGTTCGCCGCCGGGGAGCACGTCTTCCACGAGGGCGGGGAGGCGCGCAGTTGCTGGCTGCTCCAGGAGGGCCGGGTGGATCTGTACACGGTGGTGCCCGGCCGCGGCCAGGTCACCCTCGACACGTTCGTCGAGGGTGACGTCCTGGGATGGTCGTGGCTGACGCCGCCCTACCGCTGGCACTACGGGGCCGTCGCGGCCGCCGCGACCTCGGCTCTGGAGGTGGACGCCGCGGCGCTGCAGGCGCTGAGCGAGGCCGACGCCGAGTTCGGGTACGCGGTGATGCGGGCCCTGTTCGGGGCCCTCCTGGAGCGGTTGCAGGCCACCCGGGCGCGACTGCTGGACCTGTATGCGGATTCCGATGCTCGGTGACCTCGCGGACGACACCGCAGCGGCGCCGGGCGCGCCGATGCTGCCCAGCGCCCATCGAGTTCGCTCGCGGACCGTCGAGACCGCCGATGCGGTGACGCTGTCGCTGGCCCCGCTGGGGGCGCCGCGACCGCCGTTCCGGCCCGGCCAGTTCATGATGCTCTACGCCCCCGGGGTCGGCGAGATCGCGATCTCGATCAGCGGGGATCCCACCGACACGACCGGGGAGCTGGTCCACACCGTACGGAAGGTGGGTGCGGTGAGCCGGGCGTTGCACGACGCCGAGCCCGGCGCGATCGTCGGCGTGCGCGGCCCGTTCGGGACGGGCTGGGACCTTAAGTCGTGCACGGGCCGGGACCTGGTGATCGTCGCCGGCGGGGTGGGGCTGGCCGCGGTGCGGGCCGCCGTTCTCGGCGCGGTGGCCGCGCGCGACGACTTCCGGCGCGTCGTGCTCGTGGTCGGAGCACGCCGGCCGGCCGAGATCCTGTATCGGCGCGAGCTACAACACTGGGCCGACGGCGGCGTGGAGGTCCGGCTGACGATCGACCAGCCGGTGCAGGGCTGGTCCGGGTCCGTCGGGTTCGTCACCGAGCCGCTGGTCCGGCTGGACCTCGATCCCGGACGGACGACGGCGCTGCTGTGCGGGCCGGAGGCGATGATGCGGTTCTCGGCCCGGGTGCTGCTGGGCAAAGGGATTCGGCCCCCGGATATCCGGGTCTCGCTCGAACGGAACATGCAATGCGGGATCGGGCTGTGCGGGCACTGCCAGCTCGGCGAGATCCTGCTCTGCCGGGACGGCCCGGTGCTGGACTACGCGGTGGCCGGACCGCTGCTGCACGTACGGGAGCTGTGATGGACAGGCCGAAGCTCGCGGTGTGGAAGTTCGCGTCGTGCGACGGATGTCAGCTGTCCGTGCTGGACTGCGAGGACGAACTGCTCGCGCTCTCCGGTGCGGTGCAGATCGCCCACTTCCTCGAACTGTCGAGCGCCGTCGACGACGGCCCGTACGACCTGTCACTGGTCGAGGGCTCGATCACCACCGCCGCGGATGTCGCGCGCATCCACCGGGTCCGGGAGCGGTCCCGGACCCTCGTCACGATCGGCGCGTGCGCAACCGCCGGCGGCATCCAGGCGTTGCGCAACTTCGCCGACGTCGCCGAGTTCACCTCGATGGTCTACGCCCACCCGGAGTACATCGAGACCCTCGCGACGTCGACGGCGATCGCGGCGCACGTGCCGGTCGACTTCGAGTTGCGCGGCTGCCCGATCGACCGGCGCCAGTTGCTCGAGGTGATCACCGCGTTCCTGGCCGGCCGCCGGCCGAACATCCCGAACACCAGTGTGTGCACCGAATGCAAGCGCCGGGGGTTGACCTGTGTGATGGTCGCCGACGGCACGCCCTGCCTCGGTCCGGTGACCCACTCCGGCTGCGGCGCCCTGTGCCCGGCCCAGTCGCGCGGCTGCTACGGCTGTTTCGGACCGACGGCCGACCCCAACATCGCGTCGCTGGCCGGGTGGCTGCGCACGTGCGGCATGAGCGACGACGACATCGACCGCGCCTTCGCGACGTTCAACGTCGGCGCCCCCGTACTCGCCGAGAGGCACCGCCGTGAGCGGGAACCGTAGAGAACTGACGGTCCGTGCTCTCGCCCGCGTCGAGGGCGAGGGCAGACTGAACGTGTCGGTGCGCGACGGTCGGGTGCAGCGCGCGGAGCTGAACATCTACGAGCCGCCCCGGTTCTTCGAATCGTTCCTGCGGGGACGCGACTTCCGCGAGCCTCCGGACATCACCTCCCGGATCTGCGGGATCTGCCCCGTCGCCTACCAGGTCAGCGCCTGCAATGCACTGGAGCAGGCCTGCGGGGTCGAACTCGACGAGCCGGTGCGGAACCTGCGCCGCCTGCTCTACTGCGGCGAGTGGATCGCCAGCCACGTGCTGCACATCTACTTCCTGCACGCCCCCGACTTCCTCGGTCTTCCCGACTCGATCGCCCTCGCCGAGCGTCACCGGAGCGCGCTCGAACGCGGGCTGGCCCTGAAGAAGGCCGGCAATGCGATCCTCGAGCAGGTCGGCGGACGGCCCATCCATCCGGTCAACGTGCGGATCGGCGGCTTCTACCGCGCGCCGACCCGCACGGAGCTCGCCCCGCTCGCCGAGCAACTGCGCCGGGCCCTCGACGACGCGCTCGACACGGTGCGCTGGGTGGCCGGGTTCGACTTTCCCGATGTCGATCTCGGGCACGACCTGCTCGCCCTGCACCAGCCCGGCCGCTACGCCATCGAGGACGGGCAGATCCGGTCGTCGACCGGATCCTCCTTCGCCGCAGCACAGTTCCCGGACCATGTGGTCGAGCACCAGGTTCCGCACTCGACGGCCCTGTACGCGCGGCTCGACGGACGCCGGTATCTGACCGGACCCCTGGCCCGGTACACCCTGAACTCCGCGCAGCTGTCGGACACCGCACGACAGTCGGCACACGAGGCGGGGCTGGGAGCGCAATGCCGTAACCCGTTTCGCAGCATCGTTGTTCGCTCCGTCGAAACCGTCTACGCGGTGGAGGAGGCGCTCCGCCTGATCGCCGGGTACGAGCGTCCCGGCCGACCCGGCACCGACGTCGCCGCCCGCGCCGCGACGGGGCACGGCGTCAGCGAGGCACCGCGTGGACTGCTGTACCACCGTTACGAGCTCGGCGACGACGGGCTGATCCGCACGGCCGTGATCGTGCCACCGACCTCCCAGAACCAGGCCGCCGTCGAACACGACCTGCGCACGCTGATCGCCGGCAACCTGGACCTGTCCGATGCCGATCTGACGTCGCTGTGCGAACAGGTGATCCGCAACTACGACCCGTGCATCTCGTGTGCCACGCATTTCCTCGACCTCACGATCGACCGCGGGTGATCGCGACGGACTTCGTGGTGATCGGCGTCGGCAACGAGTACCGCCGCGACGACGGCGTCGGGCCCGCGGTGGCCCGGGAGGTGGGCCGGTCCCGGCCCGGATGGCGGGTCCTGATCTCCGACGGCGAGCCGACGGCAATGCTGGACGCGTGGGCCGGGACGCGGTTGGCGGTCGTCGTCGACGCCACCGTCGGCACCGGTCCGCCCGGCGCGATCCGGCGCCACGAGATCGGGGAGGCGAGCCTCGCCCGCCGCTCGCGACACGCCGGCTCGCACAGCCTCGGCCCCGCCGAGGCGTGGGCGCTGGGCCGGATCCTGGGCGCCGATCCGGGTCGGGTCGTGGTCTACACGATCGAGGTGACGGAGGTGGGTTACGGCGCCGGCCTGACGCCCGCCACCGCCGCGGCACTGCCCGCCGCGGTGCGGGCAGTGATCGACGAATGCGAGCGGTAACGCCGTTACCGAGTCATCCGTTCGCCGGAACGGCTGCCTTCGCGGCGTCCTGCGCGGCGATGTAGCCGAACACCAGACCCTGACCGATCGTCGCCCCCGCACCCGGGTACGTGTTGCCGAAGGCGTTGGCGGCGGTGTTGCCGATCGCATAGAGACCGTCGATCACACTGCCGTCCTCGCGCAGCACCCGCGCCCGCTCGTCGGCCTGCACGCCACCGCACGTGCCGAGGTCGCTCAGCGTCATCTTCACCGCGTAGAGCGGCCCTTCGGTCAGTGGCCGCAGGTTCGGGTTCGGCTCGACGGTCGGATCGCCGTAGTACCGGTCGTATGCGCTTCGCCCACGACCGAATTCGGAGTCCGTTCCCGCCGCGGCGTCGTCGTTGAACCGGCGGAAGGTCTGCGCGAACGCGTCCTCCGGTATCCCCATCGAGCGCGCCAGTTCGACGGGATCCGTGGCCCGGTGCGCGATGCCCGCCTTGTACCAGGAGTCCGGGATCGGCTGACGCGGGAACAGCCCCGCCGCGAACAGGTAACTGTTGCGGTACTTCTGGTCGAAGACGATCCACATCGATTCGACCGGGTCGCCGGCCCGTTCCCGCTCGAGGATCCGCTGACCGAACGACATGTAGTCCGAGGACTCGTTGGTGAACCGGCGGCCCGTGTGGTCCACGATGAACGAGCCCGGCAGGGACCGTTCCGCCAGCATCACCAGCGGCGGCTTGCCCGGGGCGGTCGGCGCGACGGCGGGGAACCACCATGCCTGATCCATCAGGTCGAGGCCGGCGCCCACCTCCTGGGCGACCTTGATCGCGTCGCCGGTGTTGCCTTCGGCGCCGAGGCTCTCGTTGTCGGCGAGCCTGTCGGACTGGAACTTCCGTCGCATGGCCATGTCGTGGTCGAACCCGCCGGCCGCGAGAACCACACCGCGACGGGCGGTCACGGCCACCTCACGGCCGTTCTGGACGAGGACGGCACCGGTCACCCGATCGCCCTCGACGACCAGCCGCACGAGCGACGTCTCGGTCCAGACGGGGATGCCGGCGCGCAGCACCCCCGCGAACAGGCCGGCGCCGATCGCCTGCCCGCCGGCGACGTACTGCCGGCCGAGCGCGAGGCCGCCCACGCCCTGCGCCAGCCGCCGGAAGACGCGCGGGAATCCCTTGAGGGGAACCCGCATCATGAGGTTCAGCCACTTGTAGTCGGCGCCGGTGGTGGGCATCGGCAGCCCCGCCTCCATCAGGCCGGGGCGCAACCGTCCGCGCTCGTCCCCGAGCACCGACGTGTCGAACGGCCGGCACTCACAGGTACGCCCGACCGCGGCGCCGCCCGGCAGCTCCGGGTGGTAGTCGGCGTAGCCCTCGGCCCAGAAGAATTTCATCGGCGTGGTGCGCCGGAGCATCTCGACGGTCGCGGCGCCGTGATCGACGAACGCCTCGCCGCGCTCGGCCGGCGCCGAGCCGTCGACCACCGACCGCACGTAGGTGTGGCCCCGTTCGGCGGTGTCGCCCGAACCGGCCTCGCGCAGCACCGGGTTGGCGGGCACCCAGAACGCGCCGCCGGAGCGCGCGGTGGAGCCACCGACGTAGCTTGTCTTCTCCACGATCAGCGCCGACAGTCCGAGCTCGTGCGCGGTGAGCGCGGCGGCCATACCGGTGCCGGACCCGATCACGAGCAGATCCACGGTGGTGTCGTGGGCGGGGGTCACGGCCGGTACGGGACTCGTCGCCATTTCGAATTCTCCTTCACATCGTCGCTGCCTGGTCGGGTCGCGCCTCGGCACGAGGCGACCCACTGCACGCATGCCCGACGACGCTAGGACAGTTCCGCCCCACCGGCGGGCGGGTTCCCGCCCACCGGGACGCAGACCTGCCGCTGTGGGCGCGTTCGCCACCAGCCTCACGGCAACGCGCGCAGACGGGGCTCCGCAACCTCCCGATGCGTGGGACGACGACCCCGACCGGGTCCAGGGTGGCGCTAGCGTCGACTCGTCTCGCGACGAACCGTCGATCCCACAGGAGCAGCCATGACCACGTCCGGCACCGTCACGCACGCCGAACGCATCCGCGCCACCGTCGTCGCGTATCTGGCGGCCGTCGCCGACGGCAGCGGCGCCGGCATCGCGGCCCTGTATGCGGAGGACGCCACACTCGAGGACCCGGTCGGCTCCGCGCCGAGAACCGGACGGGCGGCGATCGCCGAGTTCTACCGCGCACTCGAGGGCTCCCGGCGCGAGACCGAACTGCTGGCGCTGCGGGTGGCCGGGTCGTGCGCGGCGTTCCATTTCAAGGTCGTCACCGAGACCGGGGGCCGGGTGTACGAGATCGAGCCGATCGACGTGATGACCTTCGACGACCAGGCCCGGATCACGAGCATGCGCGCCTACTGGGCGGCGTCGGACATGCGGCAGCGCTGACGGCACCGGCACGGTCCGCCGGACGCCGGTCGCAACCCGGCGCCGGAATGACGGACACTGGAGAGATACGGAACGGCGAGAGGAACCTTATGGGCGCGGAACACACGGTGCTCGATCCCCGGACGATGCGCGACGTGCTGGGCAACTTCTGCACCGGCGTCACCGTCGTGACCGGCCACGACGGCCACGAACCGCTGGGTTTCGCGTGCCAGTCGTTCGCGTCGGTGTCCCTGGATCCGCCGCTCGTGTCGTTCTGCCCCGCCCGCACGTCGCGGACCTGGCCGAAGATCCGTGAGATCGGCACCCTCGCGATCAACGTCCTGGCCCACGACCAGCGCGACACGTGCATGGCGTTCGCCGTCAGCGGCGGCGACAAGTTCACCGGCGTGGACTGGACGCGCGGCGACAACGGAGCCCCCGCGATCGCGGGCGCGCTGGCCCGCATCGAGGCCACCGTCGAGGCCGAGCACGACGCCGGCGACCACACCATCGTCGTCGCGCGTGTGACGGGGCTGACCGCGCTGCACGACGACGGACCGCTGTTGTTCTACCGCGGCGGCTTCGGCCGGTATGCGGGCGAGACGCTCCTCGACCCCCGCAGCGCCACCGATGTGAACCCGGTGCGGTGAGCGGCGAGGCGCACGTCACGGAATAGTGGACCGGCCGGTGTGGTTGGACCGATCGTGTGCCCGGATCCCGACACCGGGCCCCGGACACGCGAAGGATCCAGGTGACCACACCACTATCGATTCTCGACCTGGCTCACATCGGCCGCAGCGAAACCGCGCGCGACAGCTTCGCCGCGAGCGTGGACATGGCGCAGCGCGCCGAGCGGTGGGGCTACCGCCGCATCTGGTACGCCGAACACCACAACATGCCGACCATCGCCTCGTCGGCCACCAGCGTGCTGATCGCGCACGTCGCCGCCCACACGTCCACGATCCGGCTCGGCGCCGGGGGCATCATGCTGCCCAACCACTCGCCGCTGACGATCGCCGAGCAGTTCGGCACCCTCGAGACGTTGCATCCCGGCCGCATCGACCTCGGTCTCGGCCGTGCCCCCGGCAGCGACCAGAACACCCTGCGGGCGTTGCGCCGCGACCCGTCCTCGGCCGACAGCTTCCCGCAGGACGTGCTCGAGCTGCAGGGCTACCTGCGCGGCACGTCGCGCATTCCCGGCGTCGACGCCGTCCCCGGCAAGGGCACCGACGTGCCGCTGTACATCCTCGGCTCGTCGCTGTTCGGCGCGAAACTCGCCGCGCTGCTCGGCCTTCCGTACGCGTTCGCGTCGCACTTCGCGCCGCAGGCGCTCGAGGACGCCGTCGCGCTGTACCGGCGCGAGTTCCAGCCGTCCGAGCAGCTCGCCGAGCCGTACGTCATCGCGGGCGTCGGCGTGATCGCCGCGGACACCACCGACGAGGCGGACGCCCTGTTCGAGGCCACGAAGCGACAGCGCATCCGACAGATGCTCGGCCGTGGCCGCACCTTCACCGACGACGAGGTCGAGATGCTGCTCGACGCCCCCGCCGGGCAGCAGGTGCTGCAGATGCTGCGGTACACCGCCGTCGGCACCCCGGCCGAGGTGCGTGCCTACCTCGACCGGTTCACCGAGCGCGCGCAGGCCGACGAGCTGATCGTGGTGTCGTCGGCGCCGGGACGCAAGGCGTGGCTGCGTTCGCTCGAGCTGCTCGCCGACGTCAGCGGGCTCGTCCCGGCCTGAACGGCCGAATGTCACATCGCGTCGATCTGATCGACGCGATGTGACATTCGGCCACAACGGTATTGGGTGACCGCGGCCGCAGGGGGCCGCGCGTCTACCTGTCGCGCTGGTGCTTCGGCTTCCAGACCACCAGCGCGTTGGAGCGCGGCACCGGCACCAGCGCGCGGCGCGACGCGTGCAGTTGCGCTATCTCGCTTGCCATCTCGGCCAGCCGCTGCTGCAGGGCCTCGACCTGATTGGTCAGCTCGATGATCCGCTTGATGCCCGCGAGGTTCACGCCCTCGTCCTGCGACAGGCGCTGCACCTCACGCAGCAGCGCGACGTCGCGCGGGGAGTAGCGGCGCCCGCCGCCCCGCGTGCGGTGCGGGGTGACGAGGCCGAGCCGGTCGTAGTTGCGCAGCGTCTGCGCGTGCATGCCGGCCAGCTCCGCCGCCACCGAGATCACATAGACCCGGGCGTCGGGGTCCATCGGCGAATCGTGCCGGTTGCGGTTCTCGCTCATCATGCACCTGCCCAGCCCGCCCGCGGATCGAAGCCGCTCGCCTGCTCCGCGTGCATGTAGATCCGCAGTGCGTCGATCGCCTGGTCGTCAAGGTTCTGGGGTACGGCCACCTTGACCGTCACCAGCAGGTCGCCGGCGCCGCCCCCGCGCTTGGGGACGCCACGCCCGCGGACCCGCAGAACGCGCCCGTCGGCGGTACCGGCCGGGATCTTCAACCCGACCCGGCCCTCCAGGGTGGGGACCGAGACGGTGGTGCCGAGCACCAGCTCGCCGTAGCTGACCGGCAGCACCAGCGTCAGGTCGTCGCCGTCGCGGCCGAACACCCTGTCGGCGCGCACGTGCACGGTGACGAACAGGTCACCGGGCGGGGCGCCGCGCAGTCCCGCCTCGCCCTGGCCGGCCAGCCGGATGCGCTGGCCGTCCCGGACCCCGGGTGGGATCCGCACCGTGATGGTGCGGGTGCGGTTCTGGATGCCGCTGCCGCGACAGTCCGTGCAGGGCTCGTCGATGATCGAACCGGTGCCCCGGCAGTCGTCGCACGGCTCGGAGAATCCGAACGCACCCTGGTTGCGCGAGACGATGCCACTTCCGTTGCAGCGCGGGCACACCCGCGGGCTGGTGCCGGGGCGGGCACCACTGCCGTGGCAGGTGGTGCACGGCGCCGGGCTGGTCAGCCGCAGCGGGACGGTGACGCCGAGGGCCGCGTCGCGGAAGTCGAGCGTGGTCTCGGCGTCCACGTCGGACCCGCGCCGGGGCTGCGACGTGGTGCGCGCGCCACCGCCGCCGGCCCGGTTGAACAGGCCGCCGAACAGGTCGCCGAGACCGGCGTCACCGGCCCCACCGCCGCCGCCACCGAACAGGTCACCGAGATCGAAGGTGGTGGTGCCGCCGGAGAACCCCCCGCTGCCGGCGCCGGGACGGAACCCGCCGCCGAAGCCGCCGGAGGCAAACAGCTGCCGGGTCTCGTCGTACTCCTTGCGCCGGGCCGGATCGGACAGCACGGCGTACGCCTCGCTGACCGCCTTGAAGCGCTCCTCCGTCCGGGTGTCGCCGGGGTTGGCGTCGGGATGCAGGTCCCGTGCCAGCTTGCGGTAGGCCTTCTTGATGTCGTCGGCCGACGCGTCGGAGGAGACGCCCAGCTCCTTGTAGAAGTCCTTCTCGATCCACTCCCTCTGGCTCACCGGGCGTCTCCTCCTCTCGCTGTTTCCCTGTACTTACTCGTTGTCCGCACCGGACGCCGGCTTTTCCGCCGGTGCGTCGCCCGACGGGACCCCGTCCGTCACGGTCACCATCGCGTGCCGCAGGATCCGCTCACCGAGCCGGTATCCCTTGCGCAGCACCGTGTCGAGCACCGGGCTGGCGCCGTCGCCCTCCATGTGCACGGCCTCGTGGATCTCCGGGTCGAAGGCGTCGCCCTCGTCGCCGAAGGGCTGGAGCCCCAGGCCCGACAGGACGCCGTTCAGCTTGTCCGCCACCGACTTCAGCGGCCCCTGCTCGAGGTCGCCGTGGGCGCGGGCCCGGTCGAGGTCGTCCACGACGTCGAGCAGCTGGGTGACCACCGAGGCCTTGGCCGCCTCGGTGGTGACCACCCGCTCGCGCTCCACGCGACGCCGGTAGTTGGCGTACTCCGCGGTGAGGCGCTGCAGGTCCGCCGTGCGCTCGGCCAGCTGAGCCGACTCGGGCGACGGTTCGGCCGCGAGCGCGGCCTCCTCGTGTTCTCCCGCAGCCGGAGCCTCGGTGTCCGCACCGCCGACGGGCTGCGACCCGGTGTCCGGGTCGCGAACCTCGAAGGTGTCGGGGTCGATCCGACGCTTGTCGGTGACGGTCACCGGCTCCTGCTCGGGCTTCTCCGCCGTCACTTCTTCTCCGAGTCGGTCGGCTCGTCGACGACCTCGGCGTCGACGACGTTGTCCGAGCCGGCGGCCGCGCCGTCACCGGCGGCCGCACCCGCGTCGGCGGCCTGCGACTCGTACAGGGACTGGCCGAGGGCCTGCGACTCCGTCCCGAGCTTCTCGACGGCGGTCTTCACCGCGGCGATGTCCGTGCCGGCGAGGGCGTCCTTGGTCTCCTTGATCGCGGCCTCGACCTTGCTCTTGGCGTCGGCGGCGACCTTGTCCCCGTTCTCCTGGAGGAACTTCTCGGTCTGGTGCACGAGCGACTCGGCCTGGTTGCGGACCTCGGCCTCCTCGCGACGCTTGCGGTCCTCCTCGGCGTGCGCCTCGGCGTCCTTGATCATCCGGTCGATCTCCTCCTTGGAGAGGCCGGAGCCCTCCTGGATCTTGATCGTGTTCTCCTTGCCGGTGCCCTTGTCCTTCGCGGTGACGTGCACGATGCCGTTGGCGTCGATGTCGAAGGTCACCTCGATCTGCGGGACGCCGCGCGGAGCCGGGGCGATGCCACCGAGCTCGAACGAGCCGAGCAGCTTGTTGTGCGCCGCGATCTCACGCTCACCCTGGAAGACCTGGATCTGCACCGACGGCTGGTTGTCGTCGGCCGTGGTGAAGGTCTCGGAGCGCTTGGTCGGGATGGTGGTGTTGCGCTCGATGAGCTTGGTCATCACGCCACCCTTGGTCTCGATGCCGAGGGACAGCGGGGTGACGTCGAGCAGCAGCACGTCCTTGACCTCGCCCTTGAGGACGCCGGCCTGCAGGGCGGCGCCGACGGCGACGACCTCGTCCGGGTTCACGCCCTTGTTGGGCTCCCGGCCACCGGTCAGCTCGCGCACCAGGTCGGTCACGGCGGGCATGCGGGTCGAGCCGCCGACCAGGACGACGTGGTCGATGTCCTTGACGGCGATGCCGGCGTCCTTGATGACCTGCTGGAACGGCGCGCGGGTGCGGTCGAGCAGATCCGAGGTGATCTTCTGGAACTCGCTGCGCGAGAGCTGCTCGTCGAGGAACAGCGGGTTCTTGTCCGCGTCGACCGTGATGTACGGCAGGTTGATGGACGTCGACTGCGAGCTCGACAGCTCGATCTTCGCCTTCTCCGCGGCCTCGCGCAGACGCTGCAGGGCCATCTTGTCCTTGGTCAGGTCGACGCCGTGCTGTGCCTTGAACTTCTCGACCAGCCAGTCGACGACGCGCTGATCCCAGTCGTCGCCACCGAGGTGGTTGTCGCCGGAGGTCGCGCGGACCTCGACGACGCCGTCGCCGATCTCGAGCAGGGACACGTCGAAGGTGCCGCCGCCGAGGTCGAAGACCAGGATGGTCTGTTCCTTCTCGCCCTTGTCCAGGCCGTAGGCCAGGGCCGCAGCAGTGGGCTCGTTGACGATGCGCAGCACGTTCAGGCCGGCGATCTGCCCGGCCTCCTTGGTGGCCTGCCGCTGCGCGTCCTCGAAGTAGGCGGGGACGGTGATGACGGCGTCGGTGATCTCCTCACCGAGGTAGGCCTCCGCGTCGCGCTTCAGCTTCATGAGCGTGCGCGCGCTGATCTCCTGCGAGGTGTACTTCTTGCCGTCGATCTCCACGGTCCAGTCGGTGCCGATGTGACGCTTGACCGAGCGGATGGTGCGGTCGACGTTGGTGACCGCCTGGTTCTTGGCGGGCTGGCCGACCAGCACCTCGCCGTTCTTGGCGAAGGCGACGACCGACGGGGTGGTGCGCGATCCCTCGGAGTTGGCGACCACTACGGGCTCGCCGCCCTCCAGAACGGAAACGACGGAGTTGGTGGTTCCGAGGTCGATACCGACCGCACGAGCCATAGTGTTTCTCCATTCTTCGCTGCGGCACACCGGTGTGCCGCATAGGTGTCCTTGCCCAACTTGAGCCGGATCGGCTCAGCTGAGCGCAGTCGACTCAAGCTTGCACCCGCCCGGAATCCCGAGTCAAGTCAAACTTGAGTCTATATCGCTCAAGTTGTCTGCTTCCTCCAACGGCAGACCACCCCACGATGTTCCCTTTGTGACTCGGATCACGAGAATCGCGGGAGGCTACGATCCCGGGGTGAGCACGCGCCCGCAGCCGCCCCGCCCGGAGTTCTCGGTCACCCCGCTGCACCCCACCGACTCCCCCGGACCGCGCGTCGGCGCCGCGGTCTCGGCCTGGGTCCTGTCGTTCGTCGTCTTCGCCGGACTGCTCGGCGCCGTCCTCCTCGACCGCGAACCCGTCCGGGATGCCCTCGAGCAGTCCCTGCGGAGCGCCAACCCCGGCACCACCGCCGAGAGCATCGCCGACACCGTCGCCCTCACCCTCGCCGGTTTCGCCGCCGCCGGCCTGCTCCTCGTCCTGCTCGCCGTCGTCTTCCTCGAACTCCTGCGCCGCGGCCACCCCCGGGCGCCCCTCGGGCTCGCCGTCGTCTCCGCCGCCACCGTCGCCACGGCCGTCGCCGCCCGCAGCGTCCTCGCCGACGCCGGCGACGCCACCGCCGGCGTCCTGCTGTGGGCTCCCCTGCTCTGGGCCGGGCTCACCGTCGTCGGCGCCGTCGCGGCCCGGCGTCGCTGACGTCGGAGTTCGTCGCGCGCGACAGTGCCCGTTGCGCGCGTTCTTACGCGCGCAAGCCGCACCGACGCGCGCAAGGAGTTGTCCACAACCAGCAGCTTCATCCACAGATCCGGCCCGCACGTCGCCGAGTGCGCGCGACCGATGGATGTCCACCCCACTCTGGACGGCATGAACGACCCGACACCACTGCGGCGCCCGGCCCTGATCGCTTCCGGACACACGCCTGCCGAACTACGCAACGCCCTGCGTACGGGGGGACGACTGCGGAGGATCGCTCCCGGCATCTATCTCCGCCGGGACGACACCGACGGCCTCGACGACGTGGACCGGCATCGGCTCCGCCTGCGGGCCATGGCCCCCTCTCTGGACACCGACGCGGTGTTCAGCCACGTCTCGGCCGCCGTCCTCCACGGCTTCGACGTGTGGAACGTGGATCTCTCCCGCGTGCACGTCACCCGTAAGCGCACGTCGGGCGGCCGCCGAACCCCGAATCTGCACGTCCACGTCGGCGGCTACACCGCCGACGAGATCGACACGTGCGACGGGCTGCCGGTCACCTCCGCTGCCCGCACCGTCGTCGATCTCGCCCGCACCCTGCCCGCGGACCGAGCCGCGGTGATCGGTGACTCGGCGCTGCGGTTGCACTCCGTCGACGACGGCGCGCTGTCCGTCGCGCTGGCAGCTGCAGGGACGAAGGCCGGTGTCGCCTCCGCACGGCGTGTGGTGGCGTTTCTGGACGGGCGCAGCGAGAGTCCCGGCGAATCCCTCAGCAGACTGCGGATGCGCGACGCCGGAATGCCCCGACCGCAGCTACAGCACGAGCTGCGCACGGCCGACGGCCGATTCGTCGCTCGCACCGACTTCTACTGGGAGGGAATCGTCGGCGAGTTCGACGGCATGGGTAAGTACGGTGCCGACGAGCCCGGCGTGACCGCCGAGATCGTCCGCCGCGAGAAGCTGCGGGACGTTGAGAACCACCGCGCCTTGCGCGCGAAACTTCTTCCTGCGCTGGTTCTTACGCGCGCAGGAAGCACCGTCGCGCGCGGATCAACCTGCGACGTCGGCGAGGATGCCCTCCCCGCTGCGCGCCGCCACGCTGCACGCGTTTGCGGTGAACCGGTCGAGCAGGGGATGCTCGGCGCGGGCACGCCAGGTGCGGACGGCGGCGACGCCGGCGGCGTGGATCTCCGCGGCGGTCGCATCCGGCCCGAGGCCCAGCCGCTGGGCAGGGCCGATGCCGAAACCGCCGATCAACCGCTGCAGTTCGAGCAGGTCGTTCTCGCCCAGCGCGACCCGGGTCGAGCGCAGGCGGCCGAGCAGGCGCAGCTCGGCGAAGCCGTGGACGTCGGCGAGCAGTCGCTGCACCGAGGCGAGCAGCGGGCCGTCGCGGTGGGCGCGCAGGACCCGCTCGAGCGACATCAGCGCCGAATGCGCCTTGAGCTGATCGGCACGCTGGCCGAACTGCACGTCGATCACCTGACGCAGTTCGTCGAGCCCGCTGCGCGCCACCAGTTCCGCGGCCAGCGTCGGCGAGTCGCGCACCCCGAGATGGATCAGCGTGACGGCCATGCGGATCCCGAACAGGCCGAACCGGTCGACCAGATGCGCCCGCGTCCCCGGATCGACAGGCAGCGCGATGTCGGGGCGGGCGAACCGATCCGCCGACAGCATCGCCACCTGAAGCTCCTGCGACGGCACCTGCGCGAGCGCCTCGAACGCGGCGAACTCGCTCTGCCGCAACGTCCGCGCGCCCAGCGCGAGCAGCCCCGCGACCGGCACGACGGCCTGGCACAGCCCGGTGCGCTCGAGCTCGCCGGCGAACCGGGCCGCGACCTCCTTGGCGGACATCATCGCGTCCATGCGGCCGGCGCCGACCTCGTCGGCGCGGGACACCACGCCGATCACGCCGAGCGGGCCGGACTCGCCGCCCACGTGCTGGCCGATCCGGCCGAGGAACTGCACATCGGCGGCACCGAGGGTACGCATCAGGTAGACGACGGCGTCGGCGCCGGACGCTTCGTCGTCGGGGGTCAGCAGCTCGAATGTCCGGGCCGAGACGTCCTGTGACAGCGACGACGTGCCCGGAGTGTCGATGATCGTGGTCTGGGCGAGCGCGCTCGCCGGCCACTCCACGTCGATGCGGTCCACCCGCTCCGCGGTCAGCTCGCCGAGGTCGAAGGTGAGCCGGCCGTCGCGGCGCTGCACCGGCACCGGGAGGATCCGGTCGCCGTCGTAGCGGGCGGTGACCGAAGGGGTCGAGCCGCTGCGGTACCACGTGACGACGCGCGTGCACTCGGTGGCGTCGGTGGGGGCGATGTCCTGCCCGACGAGGGCGTTGAGCAGCGTCGACTTGCCGGCTTTGAGAGAGCCGGCGAGCGCGACGCGCAGCGGCTGCTCGAGCCGCGCCGCACACAGCGCGAGCTGCTCGGCGGCGCGCGGGTCGCCGCCGTACCGGGCCCGCGCGTGGGCGACGAGCTCGCGGGCCTGCTCGACGCTCACGCGTCGGCCCCGGCCAGCTGCGCGGCCCGCTCGCGGAGGGTCGTCAGCGCACGCACGTGCGTCTCGAGTTCGGCGATGCGGCGCTGCCGCTGCGCCTCCTCGACCGTCGCGGCCTCCTGCGCGGCGCGCAGCGACTCGGACAGCGACCGCAGCGTCTGCTCGGCCAGCTCGGTGAAGTGGTCGCGCAGCTGGCGCTGGATCAGCCGGAGCCGGTCCTTCGACTCCTTGCCCACCTGGAAACCGACGTCGTCGGTGAACTTGCGGACGGCGACCTTGGCGTCGGCGCGGCGCTTGGCGATGCGCGCCTGCTTGTCGTCGCGATAGGCCTTGGTGCCGAGCACAACTCCCGCCCCGACGGAGATCGGGTTGACCAGCGCCATGCCCATGAGCGTGGTGATGAGCCCGAACATGAGCACGCCGCCGTAGGAGCCCTTCATCCCCACGAGCATCTTCTGGCCGACGCCGATACGGCCCGACTCGAGGTCCGAGAGCCGGGAGACGGGCTCGAGCAGCCCCTCGAGGTCGCCGAGGCGCAGATCCGGCAGGTCCACGGCGCCGCTGTCGGCGAAGTGCCGGGCGACGACCTCCGCGAGCCACACCGAACGTTCGTGGGCCCACACGAAGTTGTCGCCGACGGATTCGGCGACCTGCTCGCCGAGCCATTCCCCGATCCGCGGCCACTCCTCACCGGGGTCGCATTCGTCGACGGTGGCCTCCGCCTCGCGGGTGACCCGGCGCAGCCGGTCCCGCAGGTCGTGGTCGATGTCGGCGGCGAGGTCGGCGATGCCGTCGGCCAGGGTCTGCTGCCACTGGGCGGCCCGGGTGCGCAGCGCCTCCGCGGCGCTCTTGGCGCGCTGCAGTTCCGCGACGGCCGCCGCACCGGTCTCGGGGTCGCGCAGCGCCGCGAGCTCACTGCCCAGGCCGAGCGCGACGTGCTCGACGACCGACTTCACGTCCAGCGCGACGGACCGCCGGGCGGCGTCGGCGCCGCGTGCGACGACCCGCTCGCGGAGGAACCCGTACACCGATTCGAAGCCCGACTCCTCGTGCAGCGACGCGTCGTCGAGGCGCAGGGCGTGGCTGCGCAGCAGCGACGAGACGGGCAGCAGGGGCACGTCGAGGCCGGCGCGCTGCAGGTGCCCGCGGTCGGCGGCGACGATCTCGCGCCAGTGCGGGTACAGGTCCGTCTTGGTGATCAGCACCGCCGCGGCCGGGCACAGCTGCAGCACCTGCCGCAGGAAGCTCAGCTCCGGCTCGGTGAACTCCTGGCTGGCGTCGGAGACGACGAACACCGCGTCGGCCGCCGGAAGCAGACCCAATGTTGCTGCGGCATGCGGGTTTCCGTGCCCGCCGACACCGGGGGTGTCGACGAGGACGAGACCGTCGGCGAGCAGCGGGCTCGGCACGTTCACCTCGAGCCGCAGCACGTCCCGGCCGCCCGCGCGCGGCGTGCCGGGCGTGACGCGCTGCAGCTCGTCGATGGGCAGGTCCACCCGGACGGGATCGCGACCGGGCTCGGCGAGCACGAGTTCGGCGAAGGTCCGGTCGGCGTTCTGCACGACGGTGGGCACGGCGGTGGTCTCGTCGTCGCCGACCGAGCACACCTCGAGGTTGAGGAGCGAGTTCACGAACTGGCTCTTGCCCTGTTTGAGCTGGCCGACGACGACGACCCGCAGCCGGGGGTCGACGACGCGGGTGCGCGCCGCCCCGAGCCTGGCGGCGAGGTCACCGCGCTCGGCGGCGCGGATGTGTTCGGCGGCGGCGTCGATCAGTTCGACGAGGGCCGCGCGGCGAGCGGCGGCATCTGCGGACGACGTGTGCATGGTGATCGCTTCGACTCGCCTTCTGTCGGAGTGCGGGCTGCACCGAGATTATGTCCTCCGCGACGAACGCCGACCCCGCGTGGTGCACGCGGGGCCGGCGCCGGGTCCGTGCGGTGAGTCAGCCGAGGAAGGTGTCGGAGTCGGTGCCGGCACCGGCGTCGATCCCGCCGTGCAGATCGGCGTCGGCACCGGTTTCGGCGGAACCGAACAGGCCGCCGGTGCCGCTCGCGCTGCCGAAGACGTCGCCGGCGTCGATGGACGACCACGCGTCCGTCGTGCCGTCGGCGGCTCCCGAGAGCTGGCCGCCGAGCTGCGAGGTGCCCTCGGCCGCGCCGCCGATGCCCGCACCGAGCGAAGCGCCGGCGTCGGTGGCTCCCTCGAGTCCGCCCGTGACGGCGCCGCCGACCTGCGACGCGCCACCCACGGCGCCTTCGAGGCCGCCGCCCAGATCGGTCGCACTGTCCAGGCCGCCCGCCAGGCCACCGCTCAGCTCGCCGCCCAGATCAGCGGCACCCTCCATGCCTCCGGTCAGGCCGCCGCCGAGCCCCGCACCGAGATCCGCGGCGCTCCCGAGCCCGCCGGTCAGTCCCCCGGCCAGCCCGCCGCCCAGGTCCGCAGCCCCGTCGAGACCGCCCGTCAGTCCCCCGGACACGCCGCCGGTGAGACCGCCGACCGCCTCGCCGCCGCCGGCGAGCTGCCCGCCGAGGTCGAGCGCGCCGTCGAGGGCGTAGCCGAGCTGGCCGGTCAGGTCCGCGTCGGCGCCGAGACCGCCGCCGATGGTGGTGGCCAGCTGAGAGCTCAGGTCCACGGTGGAGTCGAGTGTTCCGCCGAGGCCGGCCTCGAACACCCCGCCGAGCGCCGAACCGAGGTTCGCGCCGGCTTCCCCGCCGACGGAGAACGCGGAGCCGAGCACCGCGGACAGGGTGCCGTCGGCGTTGGATTCGACGGACGTGGACAGGTCGAGCGCGACGTCGAGGGCGTTGCCGAGCTCGAGGGTGGCGGAGTTCTCGAGGCCGAGCGCGCCGCCGAGGAGGCCGCTGACCGCGGTGCCGAGGTCCACGCCGCCGGAGGCGTCGCCGCCGAGGAGGGCGCCGAAGTCGAGGCCGCCGACGAGCCCACCGTCGGCACTGCCCTCGAGTACGGCGCCGAGGGTGCCACCGAGATCACCGGCGACGGAGCCGCCCGCCTCGAGCAGCGCGGACAGGGAGGCTCCGAGTCCGGCGGTCACGCCGGTGACGGCGTCGAGGCCACCGCCGAGGTCCAGGCCACCGGCGAGCCCGGTACCGACCTCGAGCACGGATTCGAGGGCGCCGCCGAGCTGTCCGGCGAGTTCGGTGCCCAGGCCCAGCGTGCCGCCGAGGGTCGCGCCGACGGCGGTCGCGAGGTCCGCGCCACCGGCGAGGGCAGAGTCGACCGCGGCGGAGAAGCCGCCGCCCGCGGCGAACGCGGTGTCGAGCAGACCGCCCAGCGCCCCACCGAGCTGGCCGCCGAGCTCACCGCCGACGCCGAAGGCGGCCTCGAGCGCACCCGACAGGTCCAGAGCGGTCCCGGCCGTCGCGCCGAGCGCCGCGTCGAGCGCGGCACCCAGGTCCGCGACGACGCCGGTGGCGGCGTCGAGCCCGAGGCCGCCGGCGAGGGCGCCGGAGAGCGCCGCGCCCAGATCCAGGTCGAGCGCGCCGGAACCGATGCCGCCGAGCGCGCCGCCCGCGCCGAGGGCCGCTCCGAACGCCGCACCGAGTGCGGCACCGAGATCGCCGCCGAGTTCCAGGGCCGCGCCCAGCGTGCCGGCGAGATCTGCGGCCAGCTCGGCCGCGAAGTCGGTGTCGATGCCGAGACCGCCACCGAGACCGCCGCCGACGGCACCCGCCAGGCCGAGGCCCGCCCCGCCGGCGAGACCGAGACCCGCGCCGCCGGCCAGGCCACCGGCGAGACCGCCGGCCGCACCGGCACCGATCGCGCCGGCCGCACCCGCCGCCCCGCCGAGCGCCGCGGTCAGCTCGGCGGCCGTCCCCGCGAACAGTCCGGTGTCGGCGACCAGGGGTGCGACGGCGACGATGTCGGCGTGGCACACGTCGCCGAGACCGGCCTGGGCCAGGGCGGCGTCGGGGTTCGCGCAGTAGCGGGCGAGGGCCTCTTCGTCGCGCAGCAGGCTGAGGATGAAGTCGAGCACAGCGTTGGTGGACATCGCATCTCCTGAGGTCGGTGTTCTGCGATTCACGCTACGAACGGCCCGTCCCCCGCCCAAGGGGGCGGAGTCCCCCATCGGTCCGGGGC
>NZ_JAALEH010000082.1:0-26233 GCF_011058195.1 Rhodococcus sp. 14C212
TAAGAGACAGCCCCTACGCCCAGTGGGTCACCACCTACGACGCGCCCGAGTTCCATGCCGCGGTCGCCACCGCCCGCGAGCTCGTCGACGTCGCGGCGGCGGCCGCCACCGACACCGAGCGCGACGCCATGGCCGGGGCGTTCACGATCGCCACCCGCTACGAGCTGCTGTTCTGGGACACCGCGCTGAACACTCAGGACTGGCCGGCCTCATGACGACCATCTCCCGGCCGCGTCGCCGGCTCACCGTCCTGGCCGCCCTCACCGCGGCGCTGCTGCTCACCGCGTCCTGCGCCGGCGGTACCGGCGACGACGACTCCGGCGACACGATCCGGTTCGCCCTGGACTGGACGCCGAACACCAACCACACCGGCCTGTACGTGGCCCAGCAGGAGGGCCTGTTCGCCGACGCCGGTCTCGACGTCGAGTTCCTGCCCTACAACAACACCACCCCGGACACCCTCGTCGATGCCGGCAACGCCGAGTTCGGCATCTCCACGCAGGCGCAGGCGACGTTCTCCCGGGCGGCCGGCTCGCGCACCGTCTCGGTGCTCGCGCCGCTGCAGCACTGGGCGACCGGCATCGCCGTCAAGGCCGACCGCGCCGACCTCACCCGGCCCCGGGACCTCGACGGCCGCACCTACGCGGGCTTCGGCGACCCGGGCGACGAGGAGACGCTCGCGCAGGTGATCCGGAACGACGGCGGGCGGGGCGACTTCACCTCCGTCACCCTGGGCACCTCCGCCTACGAGGCCGTGTACTCCGGCACCGCCGACTTCACCGTCTCGTACCTGGCGTGGGAAGGCATCGAGGCCGAGCACCGCGGGCTGCCGATGCGCTACTTCCGCTACACCGACTACGGGTTCCCCGACGCCTACGCGATCGTGATCGACGGCAACGAGGACTGGCTGGCCGAGCATCCGGACCAGGCCCGGGCGTTCGTGCAGGCCGTGCAGCGCGGTTACGAGATCGCCGCGCAGGACCCCGACCGCGGAGCCCGCGCGCTGATCGAGGCCGAGCCCGGCGCCTTCCCCGACGAGGATCTCGTCTACGAGAGCCAGCGGATGCTGTCGGCCGGCTACCTGCGCGACGAGAACGGCCGCGTCGGCACCCTCACCCTCGAACGGTGGACCGGGTACTCCCGGTTCCTGTTCGAGAAGGGGCTGCTCTCCGGCCCCGACGGCAAGCCGTTGACCACCGAGCCGGACTGGTCGACGTACTTCACCGATGACTACCTCACGCCCTGACCCGAGCCGGAATCCCTGGGCGCGGCGCGCCGCCCCGGCGGTGCTGGTCGTCGCCGCGCTGACCGTCGGCTGGCAGCTGTACGTGACGCTCAGCGGCATCCGCCCGCAGGTGCTGCCCTCCCCCGCCCGGGTCCTCGGGCAGGGCTGGGCGCACCGCGACGACATCGCGGGCCACGCCTGGTCGACGCTGCAGGTCACCCTCGTCGGCTTCGCGGTGTCCCTCGTCGTGGCGTGGTTCCTCGCGATCGTCGTGGACTTCTCGCCGTGGCTGCGGCGCGCCCTGGTGCCGCTGTTCGTGGTGTCGCAGACCCTGCCGATCATCGCGATCGCGCCGCTGATGATCATCTGGTTCGGATTCGGGCTGCTGCCGAAGATCCTGGTGATCGCGCTCGCCACGTTCTTCCCCATGGCGATCGGCCTGATCGAGGGCTTCGCGGCCGCGGACCGGGAGGCGGGAGCGCTGCTGCGCAGCATGGGTGCCTCCCGGTGGCAGGAGTTCCTGTACGTGCGGCTGCCGTCGGCGCTGCCCCGGTTCTTCACGGCGCTGCGCATCGGGGTCACCTACGCCGTCGTCGGTGCGGTCTTCGCCGAATACGTCGGTGCCACCTCGGGACTCGGGATCTACATGAGCACCCAGAAGAACTCGTTCCGGACCGATCTGGTGCTCGCGGCGGTGCTCGTCACCGCGGTGGTCTCGCTGGCGCTGTACCTGCTCACCTACGCCGTGGAGCGGGTGGTGGCGCCGTGGGCGCAGACGACGAGGAGCCCGCGATGAACGCCGTCACCGTCACCGGCGTGCACAAGGCGTTCGGTGCGCGCACCGTCCTCGACGGCGCCGAGTTCGCGGTGGCCGAGGGCGAGTTCGTCTCGCTCATCGGCCCGAGCGGGTGCGGCAAGTCCACCCTGTTCGGGCTGATCGCCGGTCTCGACTCTCCCGACACCGGCGCCGTCACGGTGGGTGACCGGCCGGCCGCGCCGGGACGGGCCGCCCTGATGCCGCAGAAGGATCTGCTGTTCCCGTGGCGCAGCGTGCTCGACAACTGCGCACTCGGCCTCGAGGTGCAGGGTGTGCCGCGCCGCGAGGCGCGGGCCCGGGCCCGGGAGCTGTTCCCCGCCTTCGGCCTCGCCGGGTTCGAGGATGCCGCCCCCCGGCAGCTCTCGGGCGGGATGCGCCAGCGTGCGGCCCTGGCGCGGACGGTGCTGCAGGGCCGCAACGTGCTGCTGCTGGACGAACCGTTCGGTGCCCTGGATTCGCTGACGCGCACCGAGATGCAGCTGTGGCTGCAGCAGGTGTGGCAGCGGGACCGGTGGACGGTGCTGATGATCACCCACGACGTGCGCGAGGCGCTGCTGCTGTCGGATCGGGTGCTGGTGCTCACGCGGCGCCCGGCCCGGATCTGCCACGAGGTGGCGGTACCGCTGCCCCGCCCCCGAGGTCTGGACACGTTGACGTCGCCGGAGTTCGTGGCCCTCGAGAAGGAACTCGTCGACGTCCTGCACGCCACCGGACCACGCAGTTCCGCACTGCCGGACTGACGCCGATCACGAAATATCAAGTGCTACCTCGAGTTCCGCAAGGGCGTCCTCGAGGTGGCCGAGCAGCCGCTGCAGGCCGGGGACGGTGCGGCGGCATCCGACGACACCGAAGTCGACGGTGTCGGCGGTAGTGGTCAGCGTGATGTTGAGTGCCTGGCCGTTGAGCACCACCGACACCGGGTAGATCCCGTCGAGCCGGGACCCGCCGCGGTACACCCGCTCCCGCGGTCCCGGCACGTTGGAGATGATGAGGTTGAACGGCGGCGGGGCCAGGGAGACGGCGCCCGAGATCGGTGCCAGCGCGAGCCCGGCGACGTTCAGCGCCGACCACACCGTCGCCTGCAGCGGCGTCATCCCGGCGAACAGGGTCTTGCCCTCCGCCATCGAATCGCCGACCGTCGAGAGCCGGGTGAGCGGATCCCCGAGATGGGTGCCGAGGTTGCACAGCGTGACCCCTACGCTGTTGCCGCCCGAGGCCGAATCGGGAGCGTCCTTGGCTCGCAGCGACACCGGGACCATCGCGATCAGCGGCAGGTCGGGCAGGTCCTGCTGTTCGAGCAGGTATGCGCGGAGGGCACCTGCGCACATGGCGACGACGACGTCGTTGCTCGACACCCCGGCCGCCTGCCGCACCCGCGTGATGCGTTCGCGGCTCCAGGACTGCGCCGCGAAGCGCCGCGTCCCGTCGATCGGAACGTTGAACATCGACCGCGGTGCCTCGTACGGCAACGCGACGCGGCGCCCGCCGAGGACGGTCCGGGCGATCCGCAGCGCGACGGGCACCGCGCCGATCACGTCGCCGGCCAGTGAGCGCGCCGCACCGAACAGCGAGTCCTGTTCCCGGGTGCCGGAGCCGGGGCGGGCCGGCAGGTGCCAGGGCGCCGGGAATTCGCGCACGTTCGGATCGGGGGTGTAGGTCCGCTGCAGCAGCCGCAGCCCGGAGACCCCGTCGAGCAGCGCGTGATGCATCTTCGTGTAGACGGCGAACCGGCCGTCGGCGAGCCCTTCGATCAGATAGGCCTCCCACAGCGGTCGGTGCCGGTCGAGCAGGCCGCTGTGCAGGCGCGAGACGAGGGTGAACAACTCACGGATCCGGCCCGGTGCCGGCAGGGCCGAGTGCCGGACGTGGTACTCGAGGTCGATCTCGTCGTCCACGGCCCACCAGGTGTAGCCGAGGCTCGACACCGGGTCGGCCGGGCGCTTGCGGAACAGCTCGTCGACCTGCGCGTCGGCGACCAGCCGGTGGTAGAGGTCGGTGACGTATCCCGGACCGGCGTCGGGCGGTGGCGTGAACAGCTCGAGCGAGCCGAAGTGCATCGGGCGCTCCCGCGACTCGGCGATCAGGAACATCGAGTCGGTCACAGGCATGTATCCCACCGGGACAGCCCCCTTTCGTCCGCCGTCGCACGCTGGGATGGATGGTACGTCCGACGGCCGGACGGCCGTACCGGATCGATAACGGGCACGCCGACGACCTGCGAAGTTCCCTTTGTCCGGTCTCCATCGAGTCACGACGCTTCGCCACGGCGATTCCCCGTCGTACTGTCGGGCAACCGACCCGGACGAACGTCGCGTACGCCTCGGAGAAGGGCCGAGCGAGAAGACGGGAGCCGTCGACGAGACGGCTCCGTCCGAACAGGTGAGGACGAGGAGGTCCCCGTGACGAGTACCGCGTCGAACCATCCGTCGTTGTCGTATCCGCCCGCGCCGCGGCCGGTGCTGCGCCGCGAGATCGCCGGTGTGAGCCTTCCCTCGCAGGCGCTGACCCTCTCGGTGCGCAGCACCGTCAAGCCGGTCATCGAGGCGTGGGCGCGGGCCCCGCATCTGCCCTGGCCGACGGGCGTGGTGGACCGGCTGGCGTTCCCCCTCAAGGCGGTCCCCGGCACGCACCGGCATCCGGTCCGGCTGCCGTCCTGTCACGCCGAGTTCCTCGCCGCCCGCGGAGCCGACGGCTCCACGGCGATCCTCTACCTGCACGGCGGCGCGTTCCTGGTGTGCGGCCTGACCACCCACCGGCAGATGGTCTCCCGCATCTCGTCGGCGGCCGGGGCACCCGTGCTCAGCGTCGCCTACCGCATGCTGCCCGGCCACCCGATCGAGAGCGCGGTCGAGGACGGCATCGAGGGGCTGCGGTGGCTGATCGCGCACGGCTACCCGACGGAACGGATCGTGGTGGCCGGCGACTCCGCCGGCGGATTCCTCACCTTCCAGGTGACGCTCGAGGCGCTGCGGCTCGGTCTCGGCCGGCCGGCCGGCAACGTGGCGCTGTCGCCCCTGACCGACCTCGACACCCGCGGCAAGCTCGCGCATCCCAATTCGTACCGGTGCGCACTGTTCCCGCGCCGCGCCGTTCCGGCCCTGGCCGCGGTGATCGCCCGCATCGACGCCGCCGCCGGCCGGCCGGGCCCGCGCGCGGTGTCACCGGTCGACGCCGACCTGACCGCCATGCCGCCCACCCTCATCCAGACCGGCTCGGAGGAGATGACGTACGTGGACGCCGAGCTGATGGCCCAGCGCCTCGCCGGCGCGGGCGTGCCCTGCGAGCTGCAGGTGTGGGAACGGCAGGTGCACGTCTTCCAGGCCGCGGCGGGCCTCGTGCCCGAGGCGGGGCGGGCCGTCGATTCGATCGGGGCGTTCGTCCGCAGCGTCGGCTGAGATTCCCCCACCGGACCACCCGCCGGTGCCGCGTGGCGACCACCACCCGCGCCGAGCCGGGCACCTGTCGGACGGCGCGACTAGTGTCTCCGACACAGATTGGTCCGGCAGCAGTGGGAAAGGGGGGCGGATCGTGACCGACACCGAGAGCCGATTCGACCGCGACGTCGACCGGTCCTGGAGCCAGTTCCGGGCCCGGCTCGCCGATCACGTGGCGTCGATGCGCGACGGCGACGGGCTGGTCCTCGAGCCGCTCGTCGAGGAGGAGACCGGACCCGCCGGACCGTGCGTGCAGTTCTACGCGTGGGGTGCGGGCCAGGTGCGGTGCGAGGTGCCGTCCAACGCCCACCTCGGCGGCGACCGTCGCCTCCGCCCGGCCGACGAGGCGCTGCTCGCCGAGCTCGGCTGGCGCGAACCGTCCCGGGGCCCGGAGGACCCGGAGGACGGCGGGTCCCCCGCCTACTGGATGGACCGGCCCGCGGCGTGGGCGGACCAGCTCGCCGCCGTCGCGGTGGCGGCGCTGCGCCGGGTGTGGGGGGTGCCGCATCCGCTGTTCCTGCGCACCGAGACCTTCGGCGCCGGCCGGGCGGCGGCCTTCGACCTGCCCGCGCCCGCCGAGGAGACGCCGCCGCAGGCCGCGCTTCCGCTCGCCGTCGAGACCGCGGACGAGGAGCACATGCGCGAGCTGATCGAGTCGACGCTGCGCGAGCGGATCGGCGACGTCCCGCTGTGGGACGAGGACGGCGACCTGGCGCTGCGCGTCGCGGGGTTGCTCGTGTTCGTCGGCGTCGGACAGCACGAGCGCACCGTCGACGTGTTCGCCCCGATCGTTCACAACATCACCGGCCGCACCCGCGCCGCCGAGGTCGTCGCCGACCTCAACCGCCGGTGGCCGCACCTGAAATTCGTGCTGGTCGAGGACCGGGTCGCGGTGGCGGCGCACCTGCCCGCGTCACCGTTCGTCCCGGCCCACCTGCTGACCACGCTCGACCACGTCGCGCAGTTCCTCGAGGGGCTGGACGAGGCGTTCGGCACCCGCCTCGGCGGCGAGCTGTTGCACGAGACCGACCACGACTGTGTGCCGCCGCTCCCGGACGAGCTGCCGCCGTGGACGACGGACTCCGAGGAGGATCTGCCGCCGACGCTGCTGGCGCTGCGCGATTTCCATCTCGACGGCCGGGCGGAGGTCGAGACCCGGACGGTGGCCCGCATGGCCGGCGACGAACCGGACCAGCTGCTGCGTTTCCTGCGGATGAGCGTGGACGCGCAGGTGTGCTGGCAGGCCGAGGCGATGGGGCGCGCCGCGGCCGGGGACGGCTCCGGCACCGCCCACGCCGAGGCGAAGGCGCAGGAGTGGGAGCTGACCTGCCGCTCGCTCACCGCGGCGATGCGGCTGCTCGTGCCCCCGGCCGGTCCCACCGGGAAACGCGTGCGGCGGCCGCGGCCGTCTCCACCCGAGCAGATCGAGCTGTTCGAGAACCCGGACGAGCCGACGTTGTTCGACGAACTCTCCGACTGAGCACCGCCTGGTTCACGGGGTGGTCGCCTCGAGGTGCTTCAGCACGGCCAGGACGCGCCGGTGGTCCTCGGGTTCGGGGTGCAGACCCAGCTTGAGGAAGATCGCCCTGACGTGCGCCTCGACGGTGCGTTCCCCGAGGAACAGGGCCGCCCCGATCGCCCGGTTCGAGCGGCCTTCTGCCATGAGGCTGAGGACCTCGCGTTCGCGGGTGGACAGGGTGTCGATGGGCCGGCTGTCGCGGTGGGGCCGGGCCACCATCCGGCTCACCACGCTGGGGTCGATGGCCGACCCGCCGTCGGCGACGCGGTGCAGGGTATCGACGAACTCGTCGATGTCGGCGACCCGATCCTTGAGCAGGTAGCCCAGACCGGCGGCTCCCTCGGCGAGCAGATTCATGACGTGGTCGGTTTCCACGTACTGCGACAGCAGCACCACCGCGGTGTCCGGGTGGTCGGCGCGGATGGCCGCCGCGGCGACGATTCCCTCGGTGGTGTGGGTCGGCGGCATCCGGATGTCGACGACAGCGACGTCGGGCCGCTCGTCGGCGACGAGACCGAGCAGGGTGGCGGCGTCGCCGGCCTCGCCGACGACGGCGATCCCCTCGTCGCACAGCAGTCGGGAGATGCCCTCGCGCAGCAGCACGGAGTCGTCGGCGAGAACCACCCGCAGGGGCGCCGCGCTGTCGCCGCGCCGCGGTGCGCGCCGCGGTGCGCCGACTCTGGTCGGTGCCGCGGCGTCCACCGCCACCGTCCGGGACAGGGTGTCGTCGAGGGCCGGAGCGGAGACGGTGGTGGTGGTCTCGGAGGTGAGGGCATTCCGGGCGGCGGTGGTGAGTTCCCTGCACGTGCGGTAGCGGTCGTTGCGGTCCTTCGCGAGGGCGCGCGCGACGACGGCGTCGAACGCCTTCGGCAGGTCGGGTCGGACGTCGCTCGGCCGGGGTATCGGGCTGCGGACGTGTCCGTGCCACAGCTTCGGCAGGGTGTCGCCGGAATACGGGGGCCGGCCGGTGAGCAGGTGGTAGAGGGTGCACCCGAGCGAGTAGATGTCGGTGCGGTGATCGAGCGCGACGGTGGTGTCGAACTGCTCGGGTGCGGCATTCTGCAGACTGCCGACGAACGTCCCCGTGCGGGTGAGCCCGCCCGCCTCGTCCAGGGCCTTGGCGATGCCGAAATCGGTGAGCAGGACCCGTTCGGGTTCGTCCGGAGCGGCGGGCTCGGCGAGCAGGATGTTCGTCGGCTTCACATCCCGGTGCAGCACCCCGGCCTGGTGGGCGTAGTCGAGTGCCTTGCCGATCTCGGAGACGATGTGGACTGCCCGCTCGGGCGGGACGGGGCCGTGGCCGAGCAGCGCGGCGGCGTTGGTGCCGGGGACGTACTGCATGGCGATCCAGAGCCGGCCGTCCTCGCAGCCGCGGTCGTAGACCTGGACGATGTTGGCGTGCTCGAGACGAGCGGCATGGTCGGCCTCGAGTTCGAAGCGGGCCTTGACACTGTCGTCGGCTGTCAAGGCGGGGTGGAGGAGTTTGAGGGCCACCTTGCGCGGCAGGTGCGGGTGCTGCGCCAGGTAGATCGCGCCCATGCCGCCTGCGCCGAGCAGCCGCTCGATGGTGTACCCGGCAAACACCGAACCCGGGCCGGGAGCCCCGTTCCCCTTCACCGCCACCACCTCCCGAAGCGGCCCACCGCCTCTATTCAACCCCTCGGGGATCGTCGGCGGAACCGCTACGGCACGGTTGTCCGCCGACCTGGAGCCGGTTCGGCGCGGAGCGGACCGTGCAGACCCGGGCCGCGCCCTCCGTGCAGATTCGGGCCGAGCCCTCCGTGCAGATTCGGGCCGCGCCCTCCGTGCAGGCACGGGACGGCCCTCCGTGCAGGCCCAGCCGCCGGATCCCGTGGGGCCGACAGGTTCGAACAGTGCCAGCACGGTGGTCCACCGGGGCCGGGAGCGGGATCCTGAGAGCGAGGATCGGAGGCCTCGTCGTGAATCGTCGAACAGTGCCGGCGGTCGTCGCCGTGACCACCCTGCTGGTGGTCGGGGTGGTGGTCGTGTCGCTCGATTGGCCGGGCGGTCCGCCGGCCGGTTCGGCGGAGCTGATCGCATTCGTCGCCGTCGGCGTCGCGTTCGTCGCGGCGGGCATCGTCGCGTGGGGGAGCCGCCCGGACGACAACACGGGACGGCTGATGGTGCTGGCCGGGCTGTTGTGGCTGGTGAAGGGGGGCGGTGCGGCCCGCAATCCGGTCGTCTTCACCGTGGGAGCGGCGCTGACGGTGATGTATCTCCCGGTGTTGATCCATATCCTGCTCGGTTTTCCGACGGGACGACTGACCCGGCGGTGGGAACGGTGGTTCGTCGGGGGCTGCTATGTGTACTTCCTGGTCTCGGTCCTGCTCGATCTGATGTTCTACAACCCCTCCGTGGTGATCGGCACCGAGCGGTTCACCGCGCCCAACCTGCTGCTGGTCCGGGACGACCCGACGATATTCAGGGGGCTGCAGCTCGTCTTCGGGGCAGTTGCCACCGGCATCAGTGTGGTCGTGATCGGCGTGCTGCTGGCCCGCTGGCGGTCGGGATCCCCGGCCTACCGGGCCGCGTTCGCGCCCTTGTGGATCGCCGGCCTTCTCGGATTCGCCACGGTGATCGGAACAGGGCTGGTCACGGCGCGGTCTTCCGGCGTGGGGAACGTGTGGACGGCCTACCTGGGCTACCTGGCGACCGCGCTGTTTCCGTTGGCGGTGCTGGTCGGGTTGTGGCGCTACCGGGTCGCGCGCGGCGCAGTCAGCGACGTGATGATCGAGGTCGGTGCGGCCCCGCTCGGGGACGAGTTCGTCCACGCGCTGCGCAAGGCCCTGCGCGACCCCGGGTTGATCCTGTGGTCGTGGTCACCACGGTGGAACAGCTACCTCGACGCGCACGGGGAGCCGCAGAGCCTGCCGGACGACGACGACCCCCGCGCGGCGACCGTCCTGGAACGCGACGGTGTCCCCGTCGGGGCGCTGGTGTACGACCGGTCGCTGCGACATCAGCCGCAACTGCTCGCGGCGGTGCGCAGCGCCGCGACCCTCGCGCTGGACAACCAGCGGCTCCAGTCCGAGTTGCAGGCTCAACTCGCCGAGGTCCGCCGGTCCCGGGAGCGGATCGTCGCCGCCGGGGACGCCCAGCGACGCCGGCTCGAACGCAACCTGCACGACGGTGCGCAGCAACGCCTGGTTGCCGCGACGATCCTGTTGCGACGCGCCCAGCGGACATCCCAGCCGGAGCGCAAGCAGGAGTTGCTCGACGAGGGCACGGCCGAACTGGACTCGGCGCTGGCGGAGCTGCGGGAACTGGCCCGGGGTGTCTATCCCCCCGTGTTGCAGGAACACGGGCTCGCCGCCGCGCTGACCGCCCTGGCCGAGCGCGCTCCGCTGCCGGTGGAGATCGTCGACACCCTCACCGTGCGAGCTCCCGCCTCTGTCGAACTCGCCGCCTACTTCATCGCCGCCGAGGCGGTGGCCAACGCCACCAAGCACTCCGGCGCCACCCACATCGAGATCGACCTTCGCCGGGACGGCGGGATGCTGCGGATGGTCGTCACCGACGACGGGTGCGGCGGTGCGACGCTGACCGCCGGCGGCGGGTTGAGCGGACTGGCGGATCGGGCCACGGCCCTCGGTGGGGTGCTCACCGTGCACAGCCCCGTGGGGGCCGGAACGACCCTGACGCTGGCCCTTCCCCTCACCACCGGGACGTCCGGGGAACCGTCATGAACCTCCGGGTGGTGCTCGCCGACGACTCCGCGGTGCTCCGCGAGGGAATCGCCGGCCTGCTGCACGACGAGGGAATCGAGGTGGTCGGCCAGGCGGCGGACGCGCATGCCCTGCTGCGGCTGGTCGGCGAGCAGCACCCGGACCTCGCGGTCGTCGACATCCGGATGCCCCCCACCCACACCACCGAGGGGATCGAGGCCGCCCTCACCATTCGCCGGTGCTTCCCGGGCACCGCCGTGCTGCTGCTGTCCCAGTACGTGGAAACCGAGAACGTCATGAACGTCTTCGCCGGCGGGACCGCCGGTCTGGGATACCTGCTCAAGGACCGCCTCTCCGACATCGACGGGTTCCTCGGCTCGCTGCACCGCGTCGCGGCGGGTGGAACGGCGATCGATCCCGATGTGGTCGGCCGGTTGGTCTCGCGGCCGCACCGCGACCGGGTGGCCCTCGACGAACTGTCCCCCCGGGAACGGGAGGTCCTCACCCTCCTGGTCGAAGGCCGATCGAACCGGGCGATCGGAGCCGCCCTGTCCCTCGGGGAACGCACCGTCGGTGCGCTGGTGCACGCCGTCTTCGACAAGCTCGGCCTGCCCGCAGAACCCGAGGAGCACCACCGCGTCCTGGCCGTGCTCGCCTACCTCGGCCCCCCGGTCCGCAACTGACGTCGGCAGGTCTGCCGAGCCGCCCGCGACCTGGCATGATCGGGTGTCGTGACATCGACGGTGAAGCTGCGTGAACTGGCCGAGCGATTCGGGATCGCCACCTCGTATGTGGGGTGGGACAAGCAGGACCACTACGCGGGCGACGACACGTTGCGCCGCGTCCTGGCCTCGCTGGGCGTGTCCGCGGGCACCGAGGCGGAGATCGACGCCGTCCTCGCGGATCTGCCGAACGAGCCGTGGCGGCGCATGCTGCCCCCCGTCCTGGTGGTCGTGCAGGGCGAGGAGCGCACCTTCCCCGTGCACGTGCCCCACGGCACTCCGGTGCAGGTGCAGGTGCGCACCGAGGACGGCGACGTCGTGGACGTCGCGCAGCGCGACGTGTGGGTCGATCCGCGGGAGGTCGACGGCCGGCTCGTCGGCCGCGCGACGTTCGCCGTCCCGGATCTGCCGCTCGGGTGGCACACCCTGCACGCCCGTAGCGACGACACCGAGGCCGAGACCACCCTGGTGGTGACACCCGCGCGTCTCCGCACCGCCGACCGGCTCCTCGCGCGACGTCGCCGGGGCCTGGCCGCGCAGTTGTACTCGGTGCGGTCGAAGCGGTCGTGGGGCGTCGGCGACTTCGCCGACCTGGCGGACCTCGCCGCGATCACCGCCTCGTTGCACGGCGGTGACTTCGTGCTCGTCAACCCCGTCCACGCGGGCGAGCCGGAGCCGCCGCTCGAGCCGTCGCCGTACCTGCCGAGCTCGCGCCGGTTCGTCCACCCGATCTATCTGCGGGTGGAGAACATCCGGGAGGCGGCGTTCCTGCCGCGCAAGCACCGCAAGACGCTCGAGGCGTACGCCGGGAAGTTCGCCAAGTCGAACCGCAAGGACAAGCGCATCGACCGCGACGCCGCGTTCCGGGCCAAGCTGGACGTGCTCGGGCACGTGTTCCGGGTGCCGCGCAGCCCGGCGCGGCAGGCGGAGTTCGACGCGTTCCGCGCCGCGGGCGGCGACGCGCTGACCGACTTCGCGTTGTGGTGCGCGCTCACCGAGAAGTTCGGCGACCGCAGCGCCCGCTGGGAGACCCTGGCGGCGACCCCCGACGCGCCGTACGTCGCGCGGCAGCGCACCAAGCTGGCCGAGCGCATCGAGTTCCACTGCTGGTTGCAGTGGCTGTGCGACGAGCAGCTCGCCGAGGCGCAGTCCGCGGCGCGCGCCGCCGGCATGGACGTCGGCATCGTGCACGACCTCGCGGTGGGTGTCCGCCCCGACGGCGCCGACGCCTGGACGCTCGGCGACGCCCTGATCCGCGACATGACGGTCGGGGCGCCGCCGGACGACTTCAACCGGCAGGGTCAGGACTGGACCCAGCCGCCCTGGCATCCGGTCCGGCTCGCGGAGCTCGGCTACCGGCCCTACCGCGACGTGGTGCGCACCGCGCTACGTCACGCCGGCGGCCTGCGGGTGGACCACATCCTGGGCCTGTTCCGCACCTGGTGGATCCCCGGGGGTTGCACGCCCGATCAGGGCACGTACGTCAAGTACGACCACGAGGCCCTCATCGGGATCCTGGCGCTCGAGGCGCACCGGGCCGACGCCGTGCTGATCGGCGAGGACCTCGGCGTGTTCGAGAGCTGGGTGCAGGAGTACCTGTCCCGCCGCGGCATCGCCGGGACGTCGATCCTGTGGTTCGAGCGGGACGGCGACGACCCCCGGCCCCCGGAGAGCTACCGGGAGCTGTGCCTGACGTCGGTCACCACGCACGACCTGCCACCGACGGCGGGTTTCCTTGCCGGAGAACACATCATGCTGCGATCCGAGCTGGGTCTGCTCGAACGGGACCTGGAGACCGAGGCCACCGACGCGGCCGCCGAACGCGACGCCGTGCTGGCGGTGCTGCGCGAGCGCGAACTGCTCGACGAGGATGCCGACGAGCAGCGGACCGTCGAGGCGCTGCACCGATTCGTCGCGGCGAGCCCGTCGGCACTGATCGGGGTGTCGCTGGCCGACGCGGTCGGTGAGCGGCGCAGCCAGAATCAGCCGGGCACCACCGACGAGTACCCCAACTGGCGGATCCCGCTGGCCGACGAGAAGGGCAGGACCGTGCTGCTCGACGATCTGCCCGGCAACGAGCGGTTCGCGGCCCTGCTGGCCGCTGTGACCCCGGCGCCCCCCGCAGCCGACGAGGCCTGAGCGTCCCGGCCGGCCGCCGGGTTCCGAACCCGGCGGCCGGCCGCGCGTCACTTCGCGTACATGCTCTCGATGTCGGCGGCGAAGCGCTCGGTCACGACGTTGCGCTTGATCTTCAGCGTCGGCGTCAGCTCGCCGGTCTCCTCGGTGAGGTCCCGGTCGAGGATGACGAACTTCTTGATGGCCTCGGCGTGGGAGACCATCGAGTTGGCGTCGTCCACGATGGACTGCAGCGCGTCGTGCAGCGCCGGGTCGTGCCGCAGGTCGGCGATGCCGGCCGTCGGCGCCTTCCCGTTCTCGGCCTTCCAGTTGTCGAGCACCTCGGGGTCGACGGTGAGCAGCGCGGTGATGTAGCTGCGCCCGTCGCCGACGACGACGGCCTGCGAGACGAGCGTGTGTGAGCGCATCCGGTCCTCGAGCGGCCCGGGCGAGACGTTCTTGCCGCCGGCGGTGATGATGAGGTCCTTCTTGCGGCCGGTGATGCTCACGTAGCCGTCCGCGTCGATCTCGCCGAGATCGCCGGTGCGGAACCAGCCGTCGTGGAAGGCCTCGGCGGTGGCCTTCTCGTTGCGCCAGTAGCCCTGGAACACGACCCCGCCGCGCAGCTCGATCTCGCCGTCCTCGGCGATGCGGGTGCTGTTGCCGCCCATGGGCTGGCCGACGGTGCCGATCTTCTGGGCGCCGGGCACGTTCACGCTGTGCGCGGCGGTGCTCTCGGTCAGGCCGTAGCCCTCGTAGATCGGGACGCCGACGCCGCGGAAGAAGTGGCCGAGACGGGGACTCAGGGCGCCGCCCCCGGAGATCGCGAACCAGCACTCGCCGCCCATCGCCTGCCGCAGCTTGGCGTAGACGAGCTTGTCGGCCATGTTGCGCTTGGCCTTGAGCGCGAACGACGGACCGCCGTGGTCGAGCGACTCGCTGTAGGCGATGGCGGTCTCCTCGGCGAACGCGAAGATCGCCGCGTTGAACCTGCCGCCGGCCGCGGCCTTGCGCGCGGCGGCGTCGCGCACCTTCTCGAAGACGCGCGGCACGCCGAGGATGGTGTTCGGGGCGTAGCGCTCGAACTGGGCGGAGATGGTGCCGAAGTCCGACCAGTGTGCTTGCGCCGCACCGCCTTCGAAGACGGCCAGCGAGACGGCACGGGCCAGCACGTGCGCGAGCGGCAGGAAGGTCAGCACCCGGCTGCCCGGCTTGGCCACCTCACCGATCGACGCGGTCAGGATGCCGCGGACCTCGCAGTAGAAGTTGCGGTGGGTCAGCATGCAGCCCTTGGGCCGGCCGGTGGTGCCCGAGGTGTACACCAGCGAGGCGAGATCGTCGGCGCGGATGCCGTCGAGGCGGGCCTGCAGCTGGGCGTCGTCGACGCCGGCGCCCTCGGCGATCAGCGTCGCCACGGCCCCGCCCTCGATCCGCAACGTGCGGCGCAGGGTGTCCGGCATGTCGACGAACAGCGCTTCGTGGCGCGCGGTCTCGACCACGGCGAGGACCGCCTGGGAGTCCTGCAGGATCCAGCGGATCTGCTCGGCGGACGAGGAGTCGTAGATCGGCACCGTGGCGGCGCCGGCGGCCCAGATGGCGTAGTCGAACAGCGCCCACTCGTAGCGGGTGGCCGAGAGCAGGGCCACCCGGTCGCCGGGCTGCACTCCCGCCGCGACGAGGCCCTTGGCGACCCCCGAGACCTGCTCGGCGAATTGCCGTGCGGTGACGGCGACCCAGTCCTCTCCCTCCGGGCGGGAGTACATCACGCGGTGCGGCGTCTTCTCCGCGTGCGTGAAGACCGTTCGGACGACCGATTCGTCGTCGCCGACGGTGAACTGGGCGGGGGTGGTGTACTCACGCACGAGCGTCTCCCTCGTTGTGGTCGGGGCGGGCAGTGGACCGGTGTTCCACTCCCTGGCGGAAGCGGCGCAGCATGTCGACGAACCGATCGATGTCGTCCTGGCCCCAGCCGGTCAGCGCCGCGCGGATCTCGTCGTGACGTCCGGCGACGGTGCGGGCGAGGGTCTCGCGGCCCCGGTCGGTGAGCCGGAGCGGGTGGCCGAGCCGGGTGGGTCCGGCCTGCGCCTGGACCAGCCCGGCGTCGATGCAGCTGCGCAGCTGACGGGAGACGGTCGACCGATTCACGCTGAACGCATCCGAGATGTCGGTGGCTCGGCAGCCCGGGTTGCGGTCGATGAAGCCGAGCATCGAATGCTGCGCCAGCGAGAGCACGTCGTCGTGGGCGCGCTCCCCCGCTGTGAGATGGCGAACCAGGTACACGAACTCGTCGTATACCTCGGATACACCGGCCGTCGCGGACTGCGCCGCAACCTCCCGCTTGTGTTGCACGACGCAACTGTAAGCCCTGTGCCGCTCGACACCCCAATCGCCTCTCCCCGCGGCACCGCACAGACGCGTCGACGGCCGGGTCCGGCACCTCGCTGCCGCCCCGTCGACGAGGGCCACCGTCGCCGGCACCGGGCCCCGCCGCGGTCGCCGAGACGCACCTCGTCGATCGCGAATTTCCCCGAACCACCGGCCCGGCCTGCCCGTTTCCGGTACAGATGATGCGACAGGACCAGGCCCCCGGCGAAGGAGTTCCCGTGGCCGCACCCGTTCGTTCGACGGCCGAGGCCGATCCTCCGACGGCCGTGCGCGGCCGGCGACGGACCGCCGTGCTCGTCGGCCTGCTCGCGGCGGCACACGCACTGCTGACGCCCGCGAGCTCCGCGGCCCAGGAACCCGTCGGGTCGTGCGCGTGGCAGTTCCGGTCCGACTCGACCGTGCTGGACATCGCGTTCCCCGACGTCGCCGCCACCTACTGGGTGCTGCCGTACGCGCTGGCCCCGGGCGACAGCATCGAACTGCGCGGCACCTATCCGGCGGCCCGCTACTTCTCGCTCAACACCTACGGAACGAACTTCGACACGGTCGACACCCTGCGCGACGCGCAGATCGTGCCCGACCCGGGCAGCGGGAACCCGTTCGCGGACGCGGCCGCCGAGGGGCTGCCCGCGTCGGCCCGGCGCTGGAGCGCCACCGTCGTCACCGGTCCGGCCGACCACGCGCGCAACGAGATCGGCGCGCTGCCCACCGGATCGCCCAGCGCACCGGCCGGCTTCCTCATCGTCCGGGTCTACGTGCCCGACGACCCGTCCTCCCCGACCGGCGGGGTCCCGCTACCGGACGTGACGCTGCACCAGGGTGGGCGCGCCGTCCCGGTGCCCACGTGCGGCTCCGACTTCGACCCCGCCGACTACGGCAGCGGACCGGTCGAGCGCGCCGCCGAGGCGGCCGTCGACCGCATCGTCGAGGGCGCGGCGTCCGGCGCCTTCCCCGGCGACAACCCCGAGGCGACGTTCGTCAGCCCGGCCACCACGTCCGGGCTGTTCCCGAACGGCGACAACAAGTACATCGGCTCCGTGCTGACCTACCAGCCGGGCCGGATCCTCGTCGTGCGCGGCAAGGCCCCCACGTTCCCCGACACCCGCGCCGGCGAACCCGTCACCACGCCCGGCCGCCAGGTGCGGTACTGGTCGATGTGCCAGAACGACCAGGTCACCCCGTACCCGGTCGTCGCGTGCGCGGCCGACTTCGAAACGGCGACCGATGCGGAGGGCTGGTTCACCTACGTCGTCGCGGCACCCCAGGACGTTCCCGCCCGCGCCACGGCCGATCCGACGGTGACGGTGCTGCCGTGGGGCTCGACCGAGGTCCCCAAGAAGACGCTGCTCTACCGGAACATGCTGCCGTCCGACGCGTTCTCCCCGCAGTCGGTGCAGGCCGCCCAGGGCGGCGATCCGGCCGCCACGATGGGTCCTTACTACCCGCGGGCCGCGTACTGCGACACCGCCGCCTTCGAGGCCGGCGGCTACGCGGCCTGCCTGCCCTGACCTCGCGGAGCCGGACCACGGGACCCGCCCGGCGGCGATACGTCCGATTCCGAGACGCCACGTCCCGCCGGCAATAACCTGTGTGACACCCGCCACACGGCGGCACCTGTTCCCCCAGGAGGCTCACGCATGTCCGTCCCCGCCCCGTCCGTCATCCTCGACCGCGTCGCGCACTGGGCGCAGACCAAGCCGGACGAGGTCGCGGTGCAGTACCTCGACCGCACCCACACCTGGGCGCAGTGGCACGAGCGACTGCTCCGCCTCGCCGGCGCCCTCGCCGCCGACGGCGTCGGACCCGGCGACACCGTCGCATTCGTCGACAAGAACAACCTCGCGTGCCTCGAGGTCACCTTCGCCGCCTCCGCGCTCGGCGCGGCGAACGCGATCCCGAACTTCCGGCTCGCCGGCGACGAACTCGACTACGTGATCAACGACTCGCGCGCCCGGATCCTGTTCGTGGGAGCGGAATTCGCGCAGGAGATCGAGTCGCTGCGCCCCCGGCTCGCCACGGTGCAGAAGATCGTCGTCGTCGGCGGGGGGAACGACGAGTTCGAGCCGTGGCTCGCGGCGGCCGCGCCGGCGACCCTGCCCGACGTCGCGCCCGGGACCACCGCGCTGCTGCTCTACAGTTCCGGCACCACCGGCCGGCCCAAGGGTGTGCAGCTGACGCACCGCAACCTGTTCGCGCACTCCGAGGACGTGCTCGCCGTGCTTCCGTTCACGGAGGGCGACTGCCTGCTCGTGGCGATGCCGCTGTTCCATGTGGGCGGCACCTGCTACGCGATCATGGGTATCCACGACGGCCGCCGGTGCGTGCTCACCCGGGAGGCCGACGCGGCGTCGCTGTTCACGGGTCTCGCGGCCGGCGCGAACATCGCCTTCCTGGTGCCTCCGGTGATCGCGGCCGTCCTCGGCGCGGGAGCGCACGCGATCGGAGCGTTCTCCCGGCTCAAGCGCATCACCTACGGCGCCGCGCCGATGCCGCTGCCGCTGCTGCGCGGCGCGCTCGCCGCGTGGCCGGACACCGAATTCGTCCAGGTGTACGGCATGACCGAGCTCGCCGGGGTGATCACGGCGCTGCTGCCGGAGGTGCACCGCGATCCGGCGCAGGAGGCGCGGATGGCGTCGGCCGGTACACCCATTCCCGGCGTGGAGATGCGCGTCGTCGATCCGGCCACGCTCGAGGACGCGGCCCCGGGCGCGATCGGCGAACTGTGGTGGCGCTCGGCGCAGACCACCCCCGGCTACTGGAACCGGCCGGACGCGACGGCCGAGACCATCACGGCCGACGGGTGGCTGCGCAGCGGCGACATGGGCCGGGTCGACGACGGCGGCTTCGTGTTCATCGAGGACCGGCTCAAGGACATGATCATCACCGGCGGCGAGAACGTGTACTGCCCGGAGGTCGAGCGGGTCCTCGTCGAGCATCCGGCCGTCGCCGAGGTCGCGGTCATCGGCGTCCCGGACGAGAGGTGGGGCGAGACGGTCAAGGCGGTGGTGGTGCTCGCCCCGGACCAGAAGGCCGACGAGCAGGAACTCATCGAGTACACGCGCCGGCACCTGGCGAAGTTCAAGTGCCCCGCGACCATCGACATCGTCGACCTGCTGCCGCGCAACCCCACCGGCAAGATCCTCAAGCGCTCCCTGCGGGCCCCCTACTGGGCCGGACACGAACGCACCATCTGAGCGGTGCGTCCTTTGGGCGGCTGCAGCAGCCCAAAGGACGCACCGGCCGCGGAGCGGCCCGGCTCAGCGCACGCGGCGCAGCAGGGCGGCCAGGGCCTGGCCGCCGCCGATGCACATGGTGACGATGCCGAGTTCGAGGTCGCGGCGCACCAGGTCCTTGGCCACCCGCAGGGTCAGGATGCCGCCGGTCGCGCCGACCGCGTGGCCGAGGGCGATCGCCCCGCCGTACGGGTTGGTGCGGGCCGGGTCGAGCTTGGCGTCCCGGATCACCGCGACGGCCTGCGAGGCGAACGCCTCGTTCAGCTCGATCGTGTCGATGTCGGCCGGGGTGGTGCCGGTCTGCTCGAACAGCTTCTGCAGGGCCAGGACCGGCGCGTAACCCATCAATTCGGGTTCGAGGGCGGCGGTGGCGACGGACTCGATCACCGCGAGCCCACCCAGGCCCCGTTCCTGCGCGACGGACTCGCGGGCGAGGACGACGACGCCGGCGCCGTCGTTGATGCCCGAGGCGTTGCCGGCGGTGACGGTGCCGTCCTTCTGAAATGCCGGGCGCAGCTTCGCGAGGGTCTCGACGGTGGTGTCGGGCTTGGGGTGCTCGTCGGAGGTGACGACGGCGGGCTTGCGGCCGCCGATCTCGACGGGGGTGATCTCCTCGGCGAACGCGGCGCGGGCGGCGTCGGTGGCGGCGCGGCGCTGCGATTCGACGGCGAACTCGTCCTGCGCCTCGCGGCTGATGCCGTACTCGCGGGCGACGTTCTCGGCGGTGACGCCCATGTGGATGCCGTGGAACGGGTCGGTGAGCATGCCGACGGTGCCGTCGACGAGGGTGCGGTCGCCCAGCTTGTAGCCGGAGCGGGCGCCGAAGTCGTAGAACGGCATGCGGGACATGTTCTCGTCGCCGCCGGCCAGGGCCAGATCGACCCCGCCCCAGCGCATCTGCATCGCCGCCGACCAGATCGCCTGCAGGCCCGAGCCGCACAGCCGGTTGACGGTGTACGCCGGCACCGAGACCGGCAGCCCGGCCGCCAGCGCGACGCGACGCGCGTTGTAGGCATCCGGGCCGACCTGCCCGATGCAGCCCATGACGACCTCGTCGATGTCCTCGGCCGCCACGCCGGCGCGCTGCAGGGCCGCCTTCGCGGCGGTCGCGCCGAGTTCGTGGGCCGGCACGCCGGCGAACGCGCCGCCGAAGCTGCCGACCGGGGTACGCGCGCCGTCGACGACGACGATCCGTTCCGGAGTGCTCATCTCACGTCCCATCTCTCGCAGGAACGGCACCGAGTGCCATTTGTTGCTCCCGACGATACCGGAGCAGTGAGCCGCAACACAGTCGGGTGGCACTGCGACGCAAGACGGGCAGCCGTCAGGCCGGGTCGCTCAGGTCGCGCCGGTGCACGCGCTCGGTCGCCGCGGCCGACCCGAGCTCCGCCCGGGCCTGCGGATTTCTCGCGTAGAAGTCGAGCATCCGATAGAGCAGCACCGGATCGCAGTCGAACTTGCGGGAGTCGACCTCGATCACCGGCTCGCGGGGCAGCCGGTCCAGGCGGAACAGCCGGCTGGTCCGTCGTCGCGCCCAGGCGGCGGCCGGCGTGCCCAGCACCCAGATCTCGGGGAATCCGTGATGGACGGCGTGCACCCCGGCCACCGACACCCACGGCAGATACGACTCGATGGTCCAGCCGCGTTGCCGGATCCCGTCCGGGGTCAGCAGCAGCGCCCCCCGCCGGATCCCCCCGCGCAGCACCTCCGCGACGAACGCCGCGCAGGGCAGCCCGAAGGCGGCGAGCAGCACACTCACCCACGGAACGCCGTCGTCGAACAGGACTATCTCGACGGCCGCGCCGAGCGAGAGCAACGCCGCGCTCGTCGTCATCGCCCCCATGAGGTGGAAGACGGCGCCGGAAGCGCGTATCTCGGTGGCCCCGCGGCCCCGCGACTCCACGAACCGGATCTCGGCGTCGCCGTGGCGCGGACGCCAGTACACGTATCCGAAGAGCGCCGTGAGGGCCATCAGGCCGGACAGGATGAGGAAGAACCGGGTCACCGCCCAGGCTCCCGCCTGCCCGGCATCCCAGGCCCGCCAGAGCGAGAGGAGGATCACGACGCCGGCGAGGGCGATCGCGGCGGCGACCCGGGCGCTGAACTTCGGGGGTGGCCATTCCTCCGGGCGGGTCAGCGGCACGGCGTCGGACTCGTCTTCATCGGTGCCGTGCACAAAACACCCGTCCCACTGAGTTCCCCTTCCGGAAGCGCCGGGGATCCCACCGCCCCGACCGGTTGCCGGTAGGTGGGGAACGCTACCGCAGGGCCTGCGGCTTGTGGTTCACGACACGCGCCGAGGCGGCGCCCACGGCGGAGAAGGGACCTTCGACCCTACGTCCGAGGGGCGGGACGAGGCGGATACTCGACGGTGTGACCATTGCCACAAAAGCCACGGGACGGACATAAAGCCCAGTTCAAAAGGTATTCAACTGGTGTTGTCCGGCCGCCGGACGCGGGACACGAAAATCTTGTCTACGGATGAGTAACACTGGCGCCGACGGGAACGACACAATCATCGACGATCCAGACGAGACCGGAGGAATCTGCATGACTGTCCAGCTTGATTCGCCTGGCTTCGAGTCCGCCCGCGAGGTGGTTTCGGCCCAGGAAGACCTCGGTCGACTGTTCGACGAGATCGGGAAGCTCGATGCGCAGATCCTCGAGGCGATCGAGCTCCGCAGCGAGCTGTCGCGCCGGGCGGGCATCGCTGCGAAGGAGTCCGGGACCGCTCGGCAGGCCCAGAACCACGAGATGCGGGTCCTCGACCGTTTCGCCGAGCTCGGCGCCGACGGCAAGACCCTGGCGATGACGCTGCTCCGCCTCGGACGCACCCGCCTGTCCTCGTAGACCCGACGACTTCGCGCGGCCCCCGCACCGGATCGGTGCGGGGGCCGCGTCGTCGTAGCCACCCGAATGCGGGTACGGCGGTCAGCGCCTCGCGTGCAGGAGGCCCTCCCGCACCGAGGCCGGCTGCGGCGTCTCCAGCTCGAACTCGGCGAACGCGCGGCCGGCGACGGCGGCGATGCCCGCCGGCGGCAGCTCCTCGAACTCACCGAGCACGAGGGCGATCTGCTCGACCGGCGGCAACGTCGAGAACAGGACGGCGTCGTCGCCGCAGCCTTCCGCCCGCCGCTGCGCGGGCGCCTCGGCGTGCAACAGGTACACGAACCACGACACGGCGTACGCGCACAGTTCGGGACCGATCGGGCCCCGCCACGTCGCGACCGCACGCGCCAGCGCCCGGTCGAAGACCGGGGCCGCGCGCTCGGAACCGACGGACAGCAGCCGCGCACAGGCCGCGAGGTCCGGGAGCTGGCCTTCCATGACCTCACGCAGGCCACGCGGGGGAACGTCCAGGTCGCCCGCGGACCCGCCATTCGAGTCCGGCGGCATGATGTACATCGCCCGCTCCCTCCGCGCTTTCCCTGTCGGGGAAACCGATGCCGTTTTCCCGTCTATCGTTCTGCGGTACCCGAACGTGACGTCCCCTATGCGTTCACCGCAGGAGTGCCTTGACCTCCAGGAACTCTTCGAGACCGAAGACGCCGGCTTCGCGCCCGACGCCGGAGTGCTTGTAGCCGCCGAACGGTGCGTCGGTGTTGAAGGCGCCCCCGTTGAGGTAGACCTGCCCGGTGCGCAGCTGCCGTGCGACCCGCTCGGCCCGGGCGCGGTCGGCAGACCAGACCCCGCCGGAGAGCCCGTAGTCGCTGTCGTTGGCGATGCGCACGGCGTCGTCCTCGTCGCGGTATCCGATGATCGACAGCACCGGCCCGAAGATCTCCTCGCGCGCGATCGTCATGTCCTCGGTCACGTTCGCGAACACGGTCGGTCCGACGAAGTACCCGGTGCCGAGCCCGGTTTCGCGGCCGTCGAGCACCAGTTCGGCGCCCTCCTCGATGCCCTTGTCGATGTAGGACCGCACCCGCTTGAACTGGTTGGCGTTGACCAGCGGGCCGAGCCGGGTGGTGGCCGCGGCGGGATCGCCGACGGTGTAGACCCGCGCGACCTGCTCGGCGAGGGCGGCCACCTCGTTCATGCGCTCGGCCGGGACGAGCATGCGGGTCAGCGCCGAACAGGTCTGCCCGGAGTTCAGGAAGCACTGGGCCACACCGTCGGTGACGGCCCGGGTCAGGTCGGCGTCGTCGAGGATGACGTTGGCGGACTTGCCGCCGAGTTCGAGGGCCACCTTCTTCACCGTCTCGGCGGCGACGACGGCGACGCGCTTGCCGGCGCGGGTGGAGCCGGTGAACGAGACCATGTCCACGCCGGGGTGCGCGGCGATGGCCTCCCCCACGACCGGCCCGTATCCGCTGACGAGGTTGAACACGCCGAGCGGCAGGCCCGCCTCGTCGCAGATGTCGACGAGCGCGTAGGTGATCAGGGGCGCCACCTCGGTCGGCTTGAGCACCACGGTGCAGCCGCCCGCGAGGGCGGCGAACACCTTCAGGACCACCTGGTGCAGCGGGTAGTTCCACGGCGTGATGGCGCCGACGACGCCGATCGGTTCGCGGACGATCAGGGCGTTGCCGACCTCGCCGGCGTCGAAGTCGTAGGTCGCGGCGAGTTCGGCGTAGCGGGTGATGTTCTTCAGCGGCATGCCGATCTGGACCGGCTTGGCCAGCGCCACCGGCATGCCCATGTCGCGGGAGACCAGCGCGGCGAGATCGTCGATGCGCTCGGCCATGAGGGCCGCGACCTTGCCGAGGTGGGCGCCTCGTTCGGCGCCGCTGAGCGCCGACCATGCCGGGAACGCAGCCCGCGCGGCGCGGACGGCCCGGTCCACGTCCTGCGCGGTGCCTTCGGCGACGACGGCGATGACGTCCTCGGTGGCCGGGGCGATCACGTCGATCCGGCCGGTGCCGTCGGAGTCCACCCATTCGCCGCCGATGTAGATCTTCGTGCGGTCGAGCACGTTGTTCATGTGTCGGTCCTTCTCCCCTGAGTGATGTGCTTCACAGGCAGCGTACGACGCGCGCCCGACGCGCAGCGGGAAGCCGGCCCGCCCGCCGCGGCGCGTCAGGGCTGGCTCTCGAGGGCCCGCTGGAGCGTCGGCCACGCCTTGGGCAGCTGGTCGCGCCAGTAGCCCCAGGCGTGCACGCCGACGGGTTCGTAGGTGACGGTGACGGGGATCTTCAGGGCACCGAGGCGTTCCTCGAGCCGCTGGGTGCACATCCGGGAGCCGGCCTCGAGGATGCCGCCGGCGACGAGGGTGCGCGCCAGGTCCGGGGTCTCGGGCGTCTCGTGGGGGCCGGGCACGCCCGTCGCGGCGGACAGGTAGAGCTCCTTGCCGGCGAGGTTCTCGGCGTGCGCGACGGTGTCGTGTTCGGCCCATTCCCGGCTGCCGGGCGGGCCCCACATGTTCACGACGTCGCCGCCCTGCGACGAGGTGCTGGTCTGCACGACGGCGCTGCCGAGCAGGTCGCCCGTCGAGTAGCAGCCGCTGAACGCGGCGACGCCCTGGTACAGCTCGGGGTGCCGGTGGGCGAGCATCATGGCCGCCTGCCCACCCATCGAGTTCCCGGCGATCGCGTTGACCCCGTTGCTGTTCAGCCGCGCGGCGAGCAGCGGCGGAAGCTCCTCGGCGAGGAAGGTCTCCCACTTGTTCAGGCCGAGCTTGGGGTCGGACTGCTGCCAGTCGCTGTAGAGACTGCCGCGGCCGCCGTTGGGCATGACGACGTTGACGTTCTTGTCGGCGAAGAAGGCGGGCGCGCCGCCGATGTTCATCCAGCCGCTGGTGTGGTTGCGGGCGCTGACCCCGTCGAGCAGGTACAGGGTGGGGCGCGGGGCCGAGTTGTCGGCGGGCAGCAGGACCTCGACGCCCACGTCGCGCCGCAGGGCGGGGCTCGCAACGGTCAGCCGCACGGCGCGTTCGGAGATCGGGGTCTCCCCCACGATGGCCGGTGTCGCGATGTCCCGCAGCTCCGGCAGGGGGCCCGGGTCCTCCTGGAAGGCGGACGGCACCGACGAGCCGGAATTCGACCCGGTGCCGGGTGCCGCGACCGCGACCCCCGCCCCCAGCACGGAGACGGCGGCGAGTGCCGTCCCGGCCGTGAGCAGGCGGACGAGTGCCGGGCGCTGAACATCAACCACGAGGGCCTCCCTAAACCTCAAGTTCAGGTTGAGAGTAGCTCGAGCATCGCCCCCGTGGCGCCTTTTCGGACCGCCGCCGATCCCGAAAGACGCCACGGCGGCGGAACCGCCTCCTACACTTGGCACAGGCCACGGGAGGAGTCGCCGATGCCCGACCGCTCTGCCGCACGCACCGAACGGGCGCCCGCCGTCGAGCGCCCCGCACAGCTCCGCAACGTCGTCCTCGTCGGCTGCAGCGGGGTCGGCAAGACCACCCTCGCCGAATCCCTGGCCCTGGCCGCCGGTGCCGTGGGCCGCGCCGGACGCACCGCCGAGGGCACCACCGTCTCCGACTACGAGGCGATCGAGCAGCAGCACCGCCGCTCGGTGCAACTGGCCGTGCTGCCGCTCGAATGGAACGGCGTGAAGATCAACATCATCGACACGCCCGGGCATCCGGACTTCGACGCCGAGGTCCGCGCGGGACTGCACGCCGCCGACGCGGCCGTATTCGTCGTCTCCGCAACGGATCCCATCTCTGCCGCCACGCGCACCCTGTGGCGCGAATGTGCCGAGACCGCGATCCCCCGCGCCATCGTCGTCTCCAAGCTCGACGTCGCCCGCTCGGACTTCGACGACATGCTCACCGCCTGTCACGACGCGTTCGGCCTCGGTCCGGACACCCTGCGCCCCGTGTACGTGCCGGTCTTCGACGGCGGCCGCCCGTGCGGCTCGATCGATCTGCTCACCGGCCGCGGCTACGGCAATCCCGCCGCCGTGCCGGACACCGGTGCCGCGCGCGAGAGCCTCGTCGAGGCGATCTCCGGGCAGGACGACACGCTCATGGAGCGCTACCTCGCGGGCGAGGCCCTCGACACCGAATCCCTCGACGAGGGGCTGCGGCACGAGATCGTCGACTGTGCACTGCATCCCGCGCTCGCCACCACCGACTACGGGGTCGGCGCCGCCGAACTGCTCGACCTCGTCGCGATGGCCTTCCCCGACCCCACCCACCGTCGTCCGTC
>NZ_JAALEH010000083.1:0-26060 GCF_011058195.1 Rhodococcus sp. 14C212
GGGTGGTGTCGTAGCATCCCGCGTACGACGAGGCGAGCCGCGGATCGGGCATGGCCGGCAGCAGCCGGTCCAGCTTCGCGATGGCGGTTTCCACGAAGGGGTCGTCGGCGCGATTGACGTAGTCGTCCGGGTCGGCCCACTCCGGAGTGGAGTGGTCGCTGTTGCCCACCAGCAGGTCCCCGTTGGGCTCGCGCCGGATGTACTGCAGGTTCACCAGGTCGGAGAAGGTGGGGATGTCCGGGGTGGGTTCGCCCTGGTCGACCAGCAGGAGTTGTTCCCGCTGGGCCCGGATCGGGATGTCCACCCCGGCGGTCGCGCCGAGCGCCGGCGACCACACGCCGGTCGCGAGCACGACGGTGCCCGCGTGGATCTCGGAGCCGTCCGCGAGACGCACACCGTATACCTCGCCGCCGTCGCGCTGCAGGAGCGAGGTGACGGTGGTGCTCTGGCGCACTCGCACGCCGAGGCCGCGGGCGCGGGTGCCGTAGGCCATTCCGGTCATGTAGGCGTCGCCGTGGCCGCCAAGGGGTTCGTACGCGAAGGCCGCGAAGGAGTCGAGGGCGATTCCGGGCAGCAGCCGGCGAACCTCGTCGGCGTCGATCGTCTCGACGGGCACACCGAGGGAGCGGTGCATCTCGACGTTGGCGGCGAGCGGGGCGGTGTTGTCGGGTCCGACGCCGACGACGTATCCAGTCTGCCGGAAGCCGATGTCGGTGCCGAAGATCTGCTCGGCCGCGGAGAAGACCTGCACGCCGTGCCAGGCCATCGCCGCCAGTGACGGAACGCCGTAGTGGCAGCGGACGATGCCGCTGGACTTGCCGGTCATGCCGGAACACAGGGTCCCGCGTTCCAGGACGAGAACGTCGGTTTCGCCGCGTTCGGCGAGGCACCAGGCCGCAGCCAGGCCCTCGAGTCCGCCGCCGACGATGACGATGTTCGCGGTTTCGGTCATCGTGCTTCCTCACAACTCGCAACAGGGGGTGGTTTCGTGTTGAGAAACAGTGTTGCACGAAATGAAACAGGTTTGCCCGCCCCCGTGTGACAACGACGTAAAACCTGCTGGGCGGCAACGTTCCATCGCCGACGCCGGTAGCCTCGTCCGCATGACCCCCGCCGTCCGCCCGGTCACCAGACGGGACATACCGGTCTTCGCCCGCACCCTCGCCGACGCGTTCTTCGACGATCCGGTGATGATGTGGATGTGGCCCGACGACGAGCGCCGGCGCCGAGGTCTGCCCCGCATGTTCGCCGCGGAGGCGCGCCACCACCTGCTGGCGCACGGCGGACTCGAGATCGCCGAGGGTCCGGACGGTGCCACCGGGGGCGCGACCATGTGGGCGCCGCCGGGCCGATGGAAGGTCACCGGCTGGCGGTCGGTGCTGTTCACCGCGGGGATGATCCACGCGCTCGGCGGCCGCGCCCGCGTCGGCGCCGGGGTCGACGGCGCACTCGAGGATGCGCATCCGGCCGAGCCGCACTGGTACCTCTCCGCCATCGGGACCGGAAATGCCACGCGCGGAGGGGGATTCGGGAAGGCGCTGTTGCGGTCCCGGCTGGACCGCTGTGACGCCGAAGGCGTGCCCGCCTACCTCGAATCGAGCAAGGAGAAGAACATCTCCTACTACGAGCGGTTCGGCTTCCGGGTCACCGGCGAGATCGCCGTCCCGAACGGCGGTCCCACCCTGTGGAAGATGTGGCGCGAGCCCGTGACGCGGTGACCCGGCGAGCCGTCCCGCCGAGCTGTTGATATGCAAGCAATCGCTTGCATATACTCGTCGTTCGTGGGAGATCTCTCGATGGTCGACCTGGGCCGGTTCGGGGCTTCCGGATGAGCACGCCGGCCGAGAGTCCGAACGCCGTGGACGGTCACGGCCGCAAGACCGGCGAGTGGGCGGAGCCCGACCCGCACGGCGGGGTGATGGTGGGCAACTACGTCGACGGTGAGCGCCACGGGACGTGGCGGCACTACTTCGCGGGCGGGGCGTTGCGTTCCGAGGGTGGTTATGACCGCGGCGTCCTGCACGGCCCCTGGACCTGGTACCGCGCCACCGGCGGCCTGCTGCAGCGCGGCGGGTTCGCCCGCGGTGAGAAGCACGGCCACTGGGAGCGCTGGACCACGGCGGGAACGCTCGTCGACAGCGGAAACTGGGAGCACGGCAGGAAGACCGGCGAGTGGACCTACTACGACACCGACGGGAGCATCAGGAAGACGACCACCCACCGGCCGAGGCCGCCGCGCGGGTGACCGAACGAGGGGGAGCGGTGACATCGACCTTCGACCGGGATCGAGCCCTGCTGATACGGCTGTGGCGCTCATGGGCCGAACGGGCACGGGAATTGAGCGACGAGCAGTGGACGGCCCCGACCCGGCTGCGGGGCTGGACCGTTCGGGACCTCTACGTCCACGTCACACCCGACGCCCTGATCGCCCTGCTCGCCGACCCCGCGCCCGACGGCACGGCGAAGGTCACCAGCGCCGCGGAGATGCTCCGCATCTTCAACGCCGACCCGGTCGCCGCCGAACCGATGCACCGACGGATCGCGGAGATGGTTCGCCGCGCCGCCACCGACGTCGGCCGGGAGACGCTCGTCGAGCGATTCGCCGTCGAACTGCCGCAGGCGTTCGATCGCCTGACCGGCCTCGGCCGTGAGACCGTCGTCCCACATCCTCTGCTGGGCTCGGTGACGCTCGGTGCACTCCTCGACCTGGCCATCCTCGAAACGACCGTCCACCTGCTCGACGTCGTCGACACGGTCGGCGGACCGCCGCCCGAATCGGAGGCACTCGAACGCACCCGCAACGTGCTCGCCGCCGTCCCGGATGCGCGGGACTTCATCGAGGCCGCATCGGGCCGGTCGGGCGCGCGGATAATGCCGGTGATGCGATGAGGCAACCGCGCATGTGACGCGGCACGGCTCCCGCGGTGGCACTGCGATGCCGTCCCCGCCCGGTGGCCACCCCTGAGGGCGGCCACGCTGCGCAGCCCCTGGACGGACGTGTCTCCGGTCAACGGCGTCCGGTCAGTGCGAGTGCGCCGAGGCCGAGTGCGGCGCTGAGAAGCATGGCCAGGGCCATGGGGACGGCTGTGTCCTCGCCCGCGATCCCCACGAGTGGGGCCACGAGGGCCGCGAGGAGGAACTGCAGGGCGCCGAGGAGCGCGGAGCCGGTGCCGGCGGCGTGACGGACCTGCTCCAGAGCGCTGGTCGCGGCGTTCGCGATCACCAGGCCGAGACTCGAGACCGCGAACCACAGCACCACGACCGTGGCCGGGAGTGCCGGGCCGAGCAGGGCGTTGACCAGCAGCAACGCGGACAGTGCGGTCAGGAGGACCAGGCCGACGGTCAACAGGCGGTGCGCGGTCGTGTGTTCCAGCAGGCGGGTGTTGACGACGTTGCCCAGGGTGATGCCGGCGGCGTTGAGGGCGAACACGACGGTGAACCACCCGGTGGACAGGCCGTGGATGTTCTGCAGCACGAACGGTGAGGCGGAGATGTAGGCGAACAGCACGCCGAACGCGAACGTGTGGGCGAGCAGATATCCGACGTAGCGACGGTCGCATGTCCAATTCGGGGGAGGCCGCGGAGAACGGGGTGGAGCGCCTGGCAGACAGCGTCCGGACCCTGGTGTGGACGCTGCAGCGCTTCGGGGAGCGGGAAGCGGGACTGATGGGATTGCCCCAGTCCGAGATCGAAGTCCTGCGGCGTTGTCCGACCGTCCCGGTGCGACCGTCTCCGATCTCGCCCGCGTGCTCGGACTGCAGAGCAGCAACGTCAGCGCGACGGTGCGCAGCCTGGTCCAGCGGGGACTGGTGGCCCGCACGTCCAACCCCCGCGACGGACGGTCCCATCACCTGCACCGGACGCCCCTGGCGGAACGCAACGGCCACCTGATCCGCCGGATGTGGATTACCGGTGTGGAGCGCCTGCTGTCCGAGATGGAGCCGGACGACGCGGCCGCCCTCGTCGCCGTCGCCCCGCTGCTCGAGCGCCTGGCCGCGCTGTCCGCAGACCACCCGCTCGTGGGCTGATCGCTCGCGCCCGCGCGGAGCGCCGGCGGCGCATCCCGACCGGGCCGTGTCGGCTCCCCGGCGACGCCTCCGGCGAGCACTACCCTCGGGCACCATGACCGCATTCGACGACCTCGACGACTATCTCGCTCTCCCGCGCGTCACCGCGCTCGCGCTGTCGCCGGACGGGACCCGCGTCGTGATCGCCCAGTCCACCCTGGACGAGGAGGGGACCGGGTATGTCGGGGCGCTGTGGGAGGTCGACCCGCAGGGGCACGCGCCCGCCCGGCGGCTCACGTGGGGTGCGAAGGGCGAGTCGAATCCCGTTTTCACAGCCGCCGGCGATCTGCTGTTCACCGCCGCCCGGGCCGACGGGACGGACGGCGGCGACGCCCCCGCCGCGCTGTGGCGGCTGCCCGCCACCGGCGGCGAGGCGCAGCCGGTGGTCTCCCGCAAGGGAGGGGTGCGCGGCGTGCGGGCGGCCGAGGCAGCGGACCGGATCGTGGTGACGGCGGACGTGCTCGGCCGCACCGACGGCGACGACGAACGGATCCGGGACGCCCGCACGAAGCGCAAGGTGTCCGCCGTGCTGCACAGCGGATACCCGGTGCGACACTGGGATCACGACCTCGGACCGGGCGAACCGCACCTGCTCGCCCTCGCGGACGGCCCGCACGCGCCCCTGTCGGACCTGACCCCCGGGCCCGGAGGCGCCCTGCGTGAGGCGTCCCTCGACCTTGCCGCCGACGGCAGCTTCGTCGTCACCACCTGGTCGGTGCCCGGGCCGCTCGGGTCCCGCCGCACCACCCTGGTGCGCATCGACACCGACACCGGACTGCGCACGGTCCTCGTCGACGACGAGACCGCCGACGTGTTCGCCCCCGCGATCGCGCCGGACGGCACCCGGGTGGCGTTCCTGCACGAAACGCACTCCGACCCCGAGACGGCGCCGCGAATCACTCTGCGGCTGTTCGACCTTCGCTCGGGTGAGACGACGCAGCTGGTACCCGGGTGGGACCGGTGGCCGACGGCGGTGGTCTGGCGGCCCGACTCCGGGGCCCTGCTCGTGACCGCCGACGAACACGGCCGCGCCCCGATCTTCCAGGTGGCGCTGTGGGCCGACATCCCCACGCCGTTGACCACCGACGCCGCCGCCTACACGGACCTGCGCGTCGCGCCCGACGGAACGTGCGTCTACGCCCTGCGCGCCGCCTACGACGCACCGCCGCACCCGGTGCGGATCGCGCTCGACGGCTCCGGCACCGTCACCGCGCTGCGCGCCCCCGCGGAGCTGCCCGGCCTGCCCGGCCGCCTCACGGAGATCACCGCCGCCGCTGCCGACGGCACCCCGCTGCGGGCCTGGCTGGCCCTGCCGGCCGCCGCCGATCCGGACGCACCCGCGCCGCTGCTGCTGTGGATCCACGGCGGCCCGCTCGGCTCCTGGAACACCTGGTCGTGGCGGTGGAATCCGTGGCTGCTCGTCGCCCGCGGCTATGCCGTGCTGCTCCCGGACCCCGCGCTGTCCTCCGGTTACGGGCAGGACTTCGTCCAACGCGGGTGGGGCCGCTGGGGCAAGGAGCCCTACACCGACCTGATGTCCCTGACCGATGCGGCGATCGAGCTACCCGAGATCGACGCCGAGCGCACCGCCGCGATGGGTGGATCCTTCGGCGGCTACATGGCCAACTGGATCGCCGGGCACACCGACCGGTTCCACGCGATCGTCACCCACGCGAGCCTGTGGGCCCTGGACCAGTTCGGGCCCACCACGGACTCGGCCTGGTACTGGGCCCGGGAGATGACCCCCGAGATGGCGGTGGAGAACTCGCCGCACCTGTACGTCGCCGACATCGTCACCCCCATGCTGGTGATCCACGGCGACAAGGACTATCGCGTGCCGATCGGGGAGGGGCTGCGGTTGTGGTACGAGCTGCTGTCCGAGTCGGGAGTGCCCGCCGCCGCCGACGGCTCCACCGTGCACCGCTTCCTCTACTTCCCCGACGAGAACCACTGGGTGCTCAGCCCCCAGCACGCGAAGATCTGGTACGAGGTGGTCGAGGCGTTCCTCTCGGAGCATGTGCTCGCGCGGCCCCGGGAACTGCCCGAGGTGCTCGGCTGACTGTGAGGATCGCGTCGGTGCGCGGCTCGGGATTCGAGCAGCGCCTCCGCCCGGGCGACGCTCACCCGCCCAGCGTCCGCACCCGCTCCAGCACCGGGGCGAAGGCCTCGAGGTACGGCCCGTGGACGGTGTAGTAGGTGAAGCCGTAGCGGTCGCGGTTGCGCAGGACCTGATCGGCCATCCGTTCCACCGTGCCGATCAGCGCGAACGGCGTGTCCAGCAGCTCCTCGACGCTCATCATCGGGCCGTAGCGCTCGAGCAGTGCCCGCGCCGCGCGCTCGCGGTCGTCGGTCACCACGACCGCCTGGACCAGCACCTGCCACTCGAGGCGGTCCCCGCGGGCGCCGGCGCGCTCGCGGGCGAACCGCACGCGCTCGTCGGCCTCGTCGGCCGTCGCGATGCGCAGCACCCCGGGTGCCTGTCCGGGCACCTGCACGGCACCGGCCACCCCCACGATGTCGGCGCGCTCGGCCGCCAGCTGCAGCACCCGATCCCCGGTGCCGCCGATCAGCAGCGGGGGACCGGTGCCGCCGAACCCGCGCCGCTGGACCGGCTGCAGCGGTGCCAGGCCCATGCCGGCGCGCAGCTCGGCCTGCTGCGGGTACCCGCCCTCCGCGAAGCGGCGCCCCAGGCCGTCGATCAGGGTCTCGAGCCGATCGACGCGGCGCCCGATCGGCTCCCAGCCGATGCCGGCCTCGTCGAATTCCCACTTCATGTGCCCGGCGCCGAGGCCGAGCTCGAGCCGGCCGCCGGTGAGGAGATCGGTGGTCGCGACATCGCGGGCCAACAGCTCCGAATTCCAGAACGGAGCGTTGAGGACGAGCGTGCCCACCCGCAGCCGCTCGGTCGCCTGCGCCGCGGCGACGAGCGTGGGAAACGGCGCGGGGACCCCCAGGTGGTCCGCGGCGAACAGCGTGTCGTACCCGAGGGCCTCGACGCGGCGGCACCGGCCGGCGAACGCGCCGGCCGACTCCAGGGCGAAGACGTTCGTGGCGAAGCGGAACTCGTTCACGTCTGTCACGGTGCCGTACCCGGGATCCGCAGTCCAGCAGGCCCGCTCCGGGTGCGTGGGGCGTGTGCAGGCGGTTTGCCTTCGCTGACTACGATTGCGGGGTGACCAGTGCGCCAGAGAACCACGAGAACCCCGCCGACGCCCTCCCCAAGAGCTGGGACCCCAGCGCCGTAGAGGACGAGCTGTACCAGGGCTGGGTGGACGCCGGTTACTTCGTCGCCGATCCGTCCAGCGACAAGCCCGGCTACTCGATCGTGCTGCCGCCGCCGAACGTCACCGGCAGCCTGCACATGGGGCACGCCCTCGACCACACCCTCATGGACGCGCTGTCGCGCCGCAAACGCATGCAGGGCTACGAGGTGCTCTGGCTGCCCGGCATGGACCACGCCGGCATCGCCACCCAGACCGTCGTCGAGAAGCAGCTCGCGGTGGACGGGAAGGCCAAGGAGGACTTCGGCCGCGAACTGTTCGTCGACAAGGTCTGGGACTGGAAGCGCGAGTCCGGCGGCACCATCCAGGGCCAGATGCGCCGCATCGGCGACGGCGTCGACTGGTCCCGCGACCGGTTCACCATGGACGAGGGCCTCTCCCGGGCCGTGCAGACGATGTTCAAGCGGCTCTACGACGACGGACTGATCTACCGGGCCGAGCGACTGGTGAACTGGTCGCCCGTCCTGCAGACCGCGATCTCCGACATCGAGGTCAAGTTCGAGGAGGTCGAGGGCGAACTCGTATCGCTGCGTTACGGCTCCCTCGACGACGACGAGCCGCACGTGATCGTCGCCACCACCCGTGTGGAGACGATGCTGGGCGACACGGCCGTCGCGGTGCACCCGGACGACGAGCGCTACAAGCACCTGGTCGGCACCACCCTCGAGCACCCCCTCACCGGCCGTCGGATCCCCGTGATCGCCGACGAGTACGTCGACCCCGAATTCGGCACCGGCGCAGTGAAGATCACGCCCGCGCACGACCCCAACGACTTCGAGATGGGCCTGCGGCACAACCTGCCGATGCCCACCATCATGGACAAGGCCGGCAAGATCGCCGACACCGGAACGCAATTCGACGGCATGGACCGGTTCGAGGCGCGGGTCGAGGTGCGCGAGGCGCTGGCCGAGCAGGGGCGGGTCGTCGCCGAGAAGCGTCCCTACCTGCACAGCGTCGGTCACTCCGAGCGCAGCGGCGAGACCATCGAGCCCCGGCTGTCGATGCAGTGGTGGGTCAAGGTCGATGCGCTCGCCGAGGCGGCGGGCGACGCGGTCCGTAACGGCCACACCGTGATTCACCCGGCCAGCCAGGAGCCGCGCTGGTTCGCCTGGGTCGACAACATGCACGACTGGTGCATCTCGCGGCAGTTGTGGTGGGGGCACCGCATCCCGATCTGGTACGGCCCCGACGGCGAGGTCGAGTGCTTCGGTCCGGACCAGACCGCCCCCGAGGGCTGGGAGCAGGACCCCGACGTGCTCGACACCTGGTTCTCCTCGGGCCTGTGGCCGTTCTCCACGATGGGCTGGCCCGACAAGACGCCGGATCTCGAAAAATTCTATCCCACAAGCGTTCTCGTCACCGGTTACGACATCCTGTTCTTCTGGGTGGCCCGGATGATGATGTTCGGCCTGTACGTCGCGAACGACGAGGCGATCACCGCCGGCGGGAAGTCCGGCGTCCAGGTGCCGTTCAAGGACCTGTTCCTGCACGGCCTCGTGCGCGACCAGTACGGCAAGAAGATGTCCAAGTCGCGCGGCAACGGCATCGATCCGCTGGACTGGGTGGAGCGGTACGGCGCCGACGCACTGCGCTTCACCCTCGCCCGGGGCGCCAACCCGGGTAGCGACCTGGCCGTGGGCGAGGACCACGCGCAGTCCTCCCGCAACTTCGCCAACAAGCTGTTCAACGCGACCAAGTTCGCCCTGATGAACGGCGCCGTCGTCACCGAGCTGCCGGCGCGCGCTGCGCTCACCGACGCGGACCGGTGGATCCTCGACCGGCTCGAGCAGGTCCGCGCCGAGGTCGACGAGGCGTTCGAACGGTTCGAGTTCTCCAAGGCGTGCGAAGCGCTCTACCACTTCGCGTGGGACGAGGTGTGCGACTGGTACCTCGAGCTCGCCAAGGTGCAGCTCGCCGACGGCAGCGAGTACGCGGAGGGGACCAAGGCGGTCCTCGGCAACGTCCTCGACCAGCTGCTGCGCCTGCTGCACCCGGTGATCCCGTTCGTCACCGAAACCCTCTGGAAGGTGCTCACCGGCGGCGAGTCCGTGGTCGTCGCGTCGTGGCCGGGCACCAGCGGGGTCGCGGCCGACGCCGACTCCGCGCGCCGCGTCGAGGATCTGCAGAAGCTCGTCACCGAGGTCCGCCGCTTCCGCAGCGACCAGGGCCTCAAGCCGTCGCAGAAGGTCGCCGCGCGGCTCACCGAGATCGACGCCGCCGACCTGGCCGCCCAGGTGCCGGCCGTGCGGTCGCTGGCGCGACTGACCGAGCCGGCGGACGGGTTCGCCGCCACCGCCTCCATCGAGGTGCGCCTGTCCCGCGCCACCGTCACCGTCGAGCTGGACACCTCCGGCACCGTCGACGTGGCGGCCGAGCGTGCCCGCCTGGGCAAGGACCTCGCGGTTGCCGAGAAGGAGCTCGCGGGCACGTCCGGCAAGCTCGCGAACGAGGCGTTCCTCGCCAAGGCACCCGCGGCGGTCGTGGAGAAGATCACCACCCGCAAGCAGATCGCGGAGGAGGAGATCGCCCGGATCACCGCCCGCCTCCAGGAGCTGGGGCCGGCGTGAGCGAGGACCGGTCCGCGGCGACGCCGGCGCAGCCTTCGCCGGTCGACCTGGCCGAGCTGACCCTGGTCGAGGCCGAACTCGACAAACGCTGGCCCGAAACCAAGATCGAGCCGTCGCTCACCCGGATCGCGGCGCTGATGGATCTGCTCGGCTCCCCGCAGCGCAGCTATCCCGCCATTCAGATCGCCGGCACCAACGGCAAGACGTCGGTGAGCCGGATGATCGACGCCCTGCTGACCCGGTTGCACCGGCGGACCGGCCGCACCACGAGCCCGCACCTGCAGCTGGCCACGGAGCGGATCAGCATCGACGGGGCGCCGGTCTCGCCGCGCACCTACGTCGACACCTACCGCGAACTCGAACCGTACGTCGCGATGATCGACGTGCAGTCGCAGGCTGCGGGCGGCCCGGCGATGAGCAAGTTCGAGGTGACCACGGCGATGGCATTCGCCGCGTTCGCCGAGGCTCCCGTCGACGTCGCCGTCGTCGAGGTGGGACTCGGTGGCACCTGGGACGCCACCAACGTCGTCGACGCGCAGGTCGCGGTGATCACCCCGATCGGACTCGACCACACCGAGTACCTCGGCCCCGACCTCCCGACGATTGCGGGGGAGAAGGCCGGGATCATCAAGAAGGCTCCCGACGACGGGCTCGTGCCCCGCGACACCGTCGCCGTCCTGGCTCAGCAGGAGCCCGAGGTGATGGAGGTGCTGCTGCGCCGGGCCGTCGAGGCGGATGCCGCCGTGGCGCGCGAGGGTTCCGAGTTCAGGGTCCTGGCCCGGCGCATCGCCGTGGGGGGTCAGCAGCTCGAGCTGCAGGGCCTGGGCGGGGTGTACACCGACATCTTCCTGCCGCTGCACGGCGAGCACCAGGCCCGCAACGCCGCGCTCGCGCTCGCCGCCGTGGAGGCGTTCTTCGGGGCCGGCGCCGACCGGCAGCTCGACGGCGACGCGGTGCGTGCGGCGTTCGCGTCGGTGCTCAACCCGGGCCGGCTCGAACGGGTGCGCAGCGCCCCCACGGTCTTCCTCGACGCCGCCCACAACCCCCACGGAGCGAAGGCACTCGCCGCGGCCCTGGCCGACGAGTTCGACTTCCGCAAGCTGGTCGGAGTGGTGTCGGTGATGGCCGACAAGGATGTGCCCGGTCTGCTCGACGCGCTCGAGCCGGTGTTCGACGAGATCGTCGTCACCCACAACGGCTCGCCGCGGGCCATGGACGTCGACGAGCTCGCCGACCTGGCCGTGGCCCGGTTCGGCGACGAACGCGTGGTGGTCGCGCAGACACTGCCCGACGCCCTCGAGACGGCCATCGCCATCGCCGAGGAGGTCGCCGAGCCGGGTGAGGCAGTATCGGGGGCGGGCGTCGTGGTCACCGGTTCGGTGGTGACCGCCGGCGCCGCCCGCACTCTCTTCGGAAAGGACCCCGCGTGAGCGAGGCAGCTGACAACACCGGCGAATCGCCGGCCCGGGACTCCGCCGTCCGGCCCCCGGCGAAGGACCCATGGAAGGGACTGCGCGGCGTCATGGCCGGCACGCTCGTCCTCGAGGCCATCGTGGTCCTGCTCGTGCTGCCGGTCGTCGCGGTCATCGGTGGGGGGCTGACGTGGTTCTCGGGCGGCTACATCGTGCTCCTCGCCGTCGCGATGATCGCGGGCGCCGGGCTGCAGGGCCGGCCGTGGGCGCTCTGGTACAACCTCGCGCTGCAGGTGCTGACCCTGCTGGGCTTCGTGGTGGACCTGTCGCTCGGCATCGTCGGCGTGCTCTTCAGCGTGGTCTGGGGCTACATCCTGTACCTGCGCAAGGACATGAAGGACCGCGAGGCACGGGGTCTGCTGCCGGGGCAGCGGGGCTGACCACTACGCTGTGCGCGTGACTGAGCGGACCCTGGTACTGATCAAGCCCGACGGCGTGGCCCGTCGTCATGTCGGAGAGATCCTCTCGCGCATCGAGCGCAAGGGACTCGACATCGTGGCACTCGAGCTGCGCACCGCCACCGAGGAGGTGGCCGCCGCCCACTACGCCGAGCACGAGGGCAAACCCTTCTACCCCGGCCTGATCGAGTTCATCACGTCGCGTCCGCTGGTCGCGGCCGTGCTCGAGGGCCCCCGCGCCATCGCCGCGTTCCGTCAGCTCGCGGGCGGCACCGATCCGGTGGAGAAGGCCGTCCCCGGCTCCATCCGCGGTGATCTCGGGCTCGACGCCGGGGAGAACCTGGTGCACGGCTCCGACTCGGTGGAGTCCGCCGAGCGCGAGATCGCCCTCTGGTTCCCTGCCCTCGCCGGGTCCTGATCCGTATCGACTGCCCCGCCGCGGCGCCCTCCGGGGCGCCGTTGGCGTATCAACAGACCTCTGTGTGGGATACTGAGGTAGGTCGCCCCGCTTCGAGTGTTGCGGAACGACCGAACGACATCACGGATCGATGCCCGACATCGCTGTGACCGGGGACGCAGGAGACACCTCGCTCGGTTGCACGCTGGATGCACCGGCGCTCGATCCGCGATCCAGCCAGGCACCGCTCGGCCGTGCAGTGAAAACGGGCACCGGACGACCGCGCGATGCGAGACCGCACATCTCGCGCCTACCGGTGCGAGCACACACAGACAGCGCCCTCGCGTGGCCGCGTCACATCGCTCGAGACGAGGATGGACGCGCCCGGGGGCCCGAGGAGACCTACGTGGCCGAACAAGCGCCGCCGAACGACAATTCCAACGAAGAGGGCACCGTGGTGCTGCCGCCGAAGATGCGCGTGCACGCCCTTGCCAAACTGCTCGGCCTGACGAGCAAACAGGTCATGGCCAAGGCCGCCGACCTCGGCACCGAGCTGCGCAGTGCCCACTCGAGTCTGCAGCGCGACCTCGCCGAACAGATCCGCGCCGCGCTCGGCGCGCCGGCCGAGGCCGGACCGGTGCCCGCCGCGGAAGCCACACCGGAACCGGTGGGTGAGGCGCCCGAGGTGCCCGCCGGAGAAGCCGTCGTCGCGGAGACCGCCGAGGTCCCCACGGAGGAGCCGGCCGCCGCGGAGGCCGCCGCGGTCCAGGACACCACCGCTCAGGAACCCGCCGCGGAGTCCGTCGAGGCACCCGCGGCCCCGGCCCTGTTCACCGGCGTGGAGCAGGAGGCCCCGGTGTTCGCCGCGCCGGAGCCGAGCACCGCCGAGCCCGTCGTCAGCGCGCCGCTGTTCCTGCAGCCGGAGGTCACCGCTCCCGCCGAGGCCGCGCCCCGTCGACGCCGCGCCCGGCGCCCGGCCGAGGCACCCGAGCCCGCCGTCGCCGAGGAGGTCACCGAGGAGACCGCCGCGGCGGAGGAACCGGCCGAGGAGACCGCCGAGGAGGAGGAGCCGCGTCGGCGCCGTCGTGGCCGCCGCGGCCGTGGCCGTGGCCGCGGCGAACAGCCCGAGACGCAGGACGAGACCACCGTCGAGGAGGGGACTGCTGCGGCGGAGGCCGAGGTACCGGCGGCGGAGGCCGAGAAGCCGGCGGAGGTCGAGGAGCCGGCGGAGGTCGAGGAGCCGGCGACGGCGGAAGCCGCGACCGCCGAGCAGGCCGAGGCCGAGGAGGCCGAGGCCGAGGAGGAGTCCGCGGAAGGTCCCTCGCGTCGCCGTCGCCGCCGTCGTCGCCGCAAGGGCAGCGCGGACGGCGCCGAGACCGTCGCCGAGGACGACTCCGTCCCCACCGTCGTCCACGAGCGCGAGCCGCGGCCCAAGGCCCGCGCCGCCAAGGACGAGGTGCAGGGCATCACCGGTTCCACCCGGCTCGAGGCCAAGCGCCAGCGCCGTCGCGACGGCCGGGACGCGGGCCGCCGTCGGCCCCCGATCCTCACCGAGTCGGAGTTCCTCGCCCGTCGCGAGTCCGTCGACCGCGTCATGGTGGTGCGCGAGAGGACCGGTGACGGTGCGCACCCCGGGAACATCACGCAGGTCGCGGTCCTCGAGGACGGCGTCCTGGTCGAGCACTTCGTGACCAGCGCCGGATCCGGTTCGATGGTCGGCAACGTCTTCCTCGGCCGTGTCCAGAACGTGCTTCCCTCGATGGAGGCGGCGTTCATCGACATCGGCAGGGGCCGCAACGGCGTCCTCTACGCCGGCGAGGTCAACTGGGAGGCCGCCGGGCTCGGCGGCAACTCCCGCAAGATCGAGCAGGCCCTCAAGCCGGGTGACCGCGTGCTCGTGCAGGTCAGCAAGGACCCGGTCGGGCACAAGGGCGCCCGCCTCACCACGCAGATCAGCCTCGCCGGGCGGTTCCTGGTGTACGTGCCGGGCGGCTCGTCGACCGGCATCAGCCGCAAGCTGCCCGACACCGAGCGCAAGCGGCTCAAGGAGATCCTGCGTGAGATCGTCCCGGCCGAGGCCGGCGTGATCATCCGCACCGCGGCGGAGGGTGTGAGCGAAGACGAGCTCGCCCGCGACGTGAAGCGCCTGCAGACGCAGTGGGCTTCCATCGAGGAGCAGGCCGCCAAGCTCGAGTCCGACGGCTCGGGACAGCCGAAGACCCTCTACGAAGAGCCCGACCTGCTGGTCAAGGTGATTCGCGACCTGTTCAACGAGGACTTCTCCAAACTCGTCATCGAGGGCGAGAACGCCTGGAACACCGTCGAGAGTTACATCCGCACCGTCGCGCCGGACATGGTGCCCCGCGTGGAGCGGCACGATCCCGGATCGGGCGGACGCGACGTGTTCGCCGCCCACCGCATCGACGAGCAGCTCGCCAAGGCGCTCGACCGTAAGGTGTGGCTGCCGTCCGGTGGCACGCTCGTCATCGATCGCACCGAGGCGATGACCGTCGTCGACGTCAACACCGGCAAGTTCACCGGCGCCGGCGGCAACCTCGAAGAGACCGTCACCCGTAACAACCTCGAGGCGGCCGAGGAGATCGTGCGGCAGATGCGGCTGCGCGACATCGGCGGCATGATCGTCGTCGACTTCATCGACATGGTGCTCGAGTCGAACCGCGACCTGGTGCTGCGACGCCTCACCGAGGCGCTCGGGCGGGACCGCACCCGTCACCAGGTCTCCGAGGTGACCTCGCTGGGGCTCGTGCAGATGACGCGCAAGCGGCTCGGCACAGGGCTGGTGGAGGCCTTCTCCACCACGTGCGAGCACTGCCACGGCCGCGGCATCGTCGTGCACAGCGAACCCGTCGAGGCCGGCGCGGCCGAGGACGGTGGGCGGCCCGCCCGCGCCGAGAGCGGCTCGCGGCGCCGCCGGGGCCGCGACCGCGGTGCCCAGCCGGAGGCGGCGACGGCCGAGACGGCTGCGCCCCAGCCGGTACCCGAGGTCGCGACGGTGGACGCGACCGTCAAGCGTGCCCACCCGGTGGCCCTGGCGATGGCCGCGCACCACGGGAACCACGACGAGCATCCGGCGGAAACCGGCGCCGAGCAGGCGCAGGCAGCGCCGGTGGAGACGCCGGCCGCGCAGACCCGGCCGGCCGAGACCGCACCGGCCCAGCCCGCCGAAACGCGCGAGGCACGGCCGGCCGAAGCGCCGGTGGCCGAGAAGCCGGCCGAAGCGCCGGTGGCCGAGAAGCCGGCCGAAGCGCAGGCTGCCGAGAAGCCGGCCGAAGCGCAGGCTGCCGAGCCGACGGCCCGTCGCCGTCGCCGGGTCTCACGGGCCGCCGCGGCCCCGACGGGCGACGGCACCGGCGCCGGCACCGTCTTCGTGGTGCCCACACCGGCCCCCACACCGGAGCCCGCGGCGGTGGCCACCGCGCCGGTCCCGGACGGGGAGAACGCCGAGCCGGTGGTCGTTCGACGGCCGCGTCGTCGCCGGGCCGCGGGCCGGCCCGCGGGCCCGCCGGTCGAAGCACAGGCATGAGGTCCGACCGGGCCCGACTCCGTGCGGGCCCGGTTTGACCCTGGCAGTCACCTTCCCGTAATCTTGGTCAGTCGCTACTCGGCGATACGGCCCTGCTGCGCCCGATGCGGGAAGGTGGCGGGCCCCGAGTCAGCAACCACACCAGACCAGTCGCGTTGCACACCGTGGCGCGAGCACGTTCGAACTAGCAAGGGGTAGCCGTCCGATGGCAACGTACGCGATCGTCAAGACCGGCGGTAAGCAGTACAAGGTCGCTGAGGGCGATCTCGTCAAGGTCGAGAAGATCGAGGGTGAGCCCGGCACTGCTGTCTCGCTTGCTCCGGTCCTCGTCGTCGACGGAGCCGAGCTGACCACCGACGCCGACAAGCTGGCGAAGGTCACGGTCACCGGCGAGATCGTCGAGCACACCAAGGGCCCGAAGATCCGCATCCACAAGTTCAAGAACAAGACCGGCTACCACAAGCGCCAGGGCCACCGTCAGAAGCTGACGGTCCTGAAGGTCACCGGCATCAAGTAATTCGGGCTTCCGCTTCAAACCCCAGGAGGGTTCGTCATGGCACACAAGAAGGGCGCATCCAGCTCCCGCAACGGTCGCGATTCGAACGCCCAGCGTCTCGGCGTCAAGCGCTTCGGCGGCCAGGCCGTCAACGCCGGTGAGATCCTGGTGCGCCAGCGCGGCACCCACTTCCACCCCGGCGTGAACGTCGGCCGTGGCGGCGACGACACGCTGTTCGCCCTCGCTGCCGGTGCCGTCGAGTTCGGCACCAAGCGTGGTCGCAAGACGGTCAACATCGTTCCGGTCGCGGCAGACGCCTGATCTGCCGTCCGAATCGGACACCGCGGAGGTTCCCTTCGCACATACTCCCAGTAGGGGCGGACCAGGGTCGCACACCCGGGTCCGCCCCTACTGTTTTCGGGGCGACCGGTAGCGGTCGTTCCGGCACAACCCCGGTAGTCCCGGCCCAGTCGGGCTACCGGTCGACACAACAGTTCCACCATTCGACGGAGGTCCACCCATGTCCCGCTTCATCGACCGGGTGGTGCTGCACGTCACCGCCGGCAAGGGTGGCAACGGCTGCGCCTCCGTCCATCGCGAGAAGTTCAAGCCGCTCGGAGGCCCCGACGGCGGCAACGGCGGCAACGGCGGCAACGTCGTGCTCGAGGTGGACGAGGGTGTCCACACCCTCCTCGACTTCCACTTCCACCAGCACGCGAAGGCCACGAACGGCACGCAGGGCGCCGGCAGCAACCGCGACGGCGCCAACGGCGGCGACCTCGTGCTCAAGGTGCCCGACGGCACCGTCGTGCTCGACAAGGACGGCCGGATCCTGGCCGACATGGTCGGCGCCGGCACCCGCTTCGTCGCCGCCCACGGCGGCCGCGGCGGCCTCGGCAACGCGGCCCTGGCGTCGAAGGCCCGCAAGGCCCCCGGCTTCGCCCTGCTCGGCGAGGAGGGGGAGGAGCGCGATCTCGTCCTCGAACTCAAGTCCGTCGCCGACGTCGGGCTGGTCGGGTTCCCGTCCGCCGGCAAGTCCTCCCTGGTGTCGGTGCTGTCCGCGGCCAAGCCGAAGATCGCCGACTACCCGTTCACCACACTCGTCCCCAACCTCGGGGTCGTGCAGTCGGGCGACACCACGTTCACCGTCGCCGACGTGCCGGGCCTGATCCCCGGCGCCAGCCAGGGCCGCGGTCTCGGCCTGGACTTCCTGCGTCACCTCGAGCGCTGCGCCGTGCTCGCGCACGTCGTCGACTGCGCGACGCTCGAGCCGGGGCGCGATCCCGTCTCCGACATCGACGCACTCGAGGCCGAGCTGGCCGCGTACCAGCCGGCGTTGTCCGGCGACAGCAGCCTGGGCGACCTCGCCGATCGTCCCCGCATCGTCATCCTCAACAAGGTCGACGTGCCGGACGCCGCCGAACTCGCCGATTTCGTCACCGCCGAGCTCGAGGAGCGGGGCTGGCCGGTGTTCCGGATCTCCGCCGTCAGCCGGGAAGGGCTGCGTCCGCTGACCTTCGCGCTGGCGCGGATGGTGGAGGAGTACCGGCAGGCGCATCCGCCGGCCGCGCCGCGGCGGCCGGTCATCCGGCCCGTCGCCGTCGACGAGACCGGCTTCAGCGTCGTCGCCGACCCCGAGACGCCGGGCGGCTTCATCGTGCGCGGCACCCGGCCCGAGCGCTGGGTGCGTCAGACGGCGTTCGACAACGACGAGGCCGTCGGCTACCTCGCGGATCGGCTCGCCCGCCTCGGTGTCGAGGACGAACTCGTCAAGCAGGGCGCCGAACCGGGTGCCTCCGTCACCATCGGCGACGTCTCGTTCGAGTGGGAGCCGCAGACCCAGGCCGGCGTGGACGTCGTACCCACCGGCCGCGGCACCGACGCCCGGCTCGACCAGGTCGATCGGGTCGGCGCCGCCGAACGTCGCCACGCCAAGCGGGTCCGCCGCGGCCTCGCGACCGACGACGACGAGTTCTGACCGCCGCCCAACGAGCCCAGAAGCAGGAGATCGTGAGCGATACCCGGGAGGCCGTCGCCGGCGCGCGCCGCGTCGTGGTGAAGATCGGCTCGTCCGCCATCACCAGCCTGGTCGGCGGCCTCGACCGGGACCGTCTCGACGGCCTGGTCGACGCGCTCGAAGAGCGCATGCGCTCCGGCTCGGACGTGGTGGTGGTGTCCTCCGGCGCGGTCGGCGCCGGCCTGGCCCCGCTGGGCCTGACCATCCGGCCCCGCGACCTGGCCACCAAGCAGGCCGCGGCCAGCGTCGGACAGCTTGCCCTGGCCCACGCATGGGGCACCTCCTTCGCGCGGTACGGCCGCACCGTCGGGCAGGTGCTGCTCACGGCCGACGACATCGCGCGGCGCACCCAGCACCGCAATGCCCAGCGCACCCTCGACCGGCTGCGCGCGTTGCACGCCGTGCCCGTGGTCAACGAGAACGACACCGTCGCGACCACCGAGCTGCGGTTCGGCGACAACGATCGTCTCGCCGCGCTCGTCGCGCACCTCGTCGGCGCCGACGCGCTGATCCTGCTCTCCGACGTCGACGGCCTCTACGACGGTGATCCCCGTAAGGGCGACGCCCACCTCATCGCGGAGGTGACGAGCCCGGAGGACCTCGACGGCGTCGTCGCCGGGTCCGGGGGCTCCCTCGGCACGGGCGGGATGGCGTCGAAGCTGTCCGCCGCGCGGCTGGCCGCGGATTCGGGTGTGCCGGTGCTGCTCACCGCCGCGTCGCAGGCCGACCGCGCCCTCGGTGCCGCGGACGTGGGTACCGCGTTCGCGGCGCGGCCCGACCGGATGTCGGCGCGGCGGTTCTGGGTGCGGCACGCCGCCGACACCCACGGCACCCTGCACCTGGACGCGGGCGCGGTACGGGCGGTGGTGGAACGGCGCCGCTCGCTGCTCGCGGCGGGCATCACGGGAATGAGCGGGCGCTTCCACGGTGGGGACGTGGTGGCGCTGGTCGGTCCGGACGGCCGCACGGTGGGGCGCGGCGTGGTGGCCTACGACGCCGCCGAGCTGGACTGGATGATCGGCTTCTCCACGCGGCAGCTGCCGGCGGACCTGCAGCGGCCGGTGGTGCACGCGGACGATCTCGTGACGCTGTAGGCGCGGGCGGTCACCGGCCGGACGTGGCCGCCGGTGTCGCGCTGAGCAGGGCCGTGAGCACCTCCGAGCAGCCCGCGTCGACCTTCACGGTGGCGAGGGGATCGCCGCGGGTGACACCACGGTTGACCACGGCCACGGGCATGCGGCGCTTGGCGGCGTGCCGCACGAACCGCAGTCCGGACATCACCGTCAGAGAGCTGCCGACCACGAGCAGGGCCTCCGCCGCCTCGACGAGGGCGAAGGCGCGGTCGACGCGCTCGCGTGGCACCGATTCACCGAAGTAGACGATGTCCGGTTTGAGCATTCCTCCGCACCGCTCGCAGTCCACCATTCGGAAGCTGCCGGTGTCGTCGACGACCGCGTCGGCGTCGGGCGCCACCTCGAGACCGCTCGTCCCCCGAACCCGTTCGAGGAAGCCCGGATTGGCGGCGGTGAGCCGCTCGGCGAGGGTGAAGCGCGAGATCCGGTGGTCGCACGCCAGGCAGCGCACCTGCGCGTAGCAGCCGTGCAGGTCGATCACCCGCCGGCTGCCGGCCTTGGTGTGCAGCAGGTCCACGTTCTGGGTCAGGACGCCGAGGACGGTGCCGCGGCGTTCGAGCGCGGCGAGGGCGCGGTGCCCGGCGTTCGGCCGTGCGGAGTCCATGTGCCGCCACCCGACATGGTTGCGCGCCCAGTAGCGGCGGCGGAACTCCGGATCCCCGACGAACTGCTGGTAGGTCATCGGGTTGCGGGGTGGCGCGCCGGGGCTGCGGTAGTCCGGGATGCCGGAGTCGGTGGAGATGCCCGCGCCGGTGAGCACGCACAACCGCCGGCCGTCGAGCAGGTGGTGCAGCGGTTCGATCACCCCGTCCAGGGTAGCGGCGGGTCAGTACCCGGCGCTCGGGTCGACGACCGCGGCGAGATCGAGGCCGGCCGCGAAGCGCGTGACGTTCTCGGTCACGTGCTCGGCGAACGCGGGGATGCGCAGTGCCGGGGGATTGGAGTCGTGCGGCGTGATCATGGCGTTGCGCAGCGACCACAGCGGGTGCCCGTCCGGCAGCGGTTCGGGATCCGTGACGTCCAGACCGGCGCCCGCGATGACGCGGCGGCTCAGGGCGTCCACCAGCGCGTCGGTGTCGACGAGGCTGCCGCGGGCAACGTTGATCACCCAGGCGGTGGGCTTCATCGCGGCCAGCTCGTCGGCGCCCACCAGTTGCTCGGTCTCGGCCGTGGCCGGGGCGGCGATCACGAAATGGTCTGCGCGGGGCCATACTTCGTCGATCCGTGCGACGGGGACGGTCTCCACGGCGCCGGGGACGGGGCGGCCGCTGCGGGTGACCGCGAGCGCCTGGGCGCCGAGCGAACCGAGCATGGGGATCAGGGCCCGGCCGATGCCCCCCGCCCCGATGATCCCGACGGTGGCGCCGCGCAGGGTGCCCAGCTGAGGATAGAACACGTTCGGCGTCCACGACGTGGCCGCCAGGTGGTCGGGGAGCGCCCGCACGCCGGCGAGCAGCAGCATGAGCGCGTGTTCGGCGACCGTCGCGGCGAACGCCCCGGCGGCCGACGTCCACGTCACCTGGGGGTGCGCGCGGATGACGCCGGCGTCGAGCCAGTCCTCCACGCCGGCGGCGGGCAACTGAACCCACCGCACCGACGCCGGCAGCACCGCGGGGAACTCGTCCGGTCCGGCGGTCCAGACCACGGCGTCGGGGCGGTCGTCGAACCCGCACACGCGACCGCCGCCGGCCCCGATCGCCCGGTCGAACACGATGTCCGGGGCGGGGCCGACGGCGATGCGCGGCTGTCGCTCGTAGGTCATGGCTCCGACTCTAGGCGCGAACGCCCGGCCGGTCACTCGCTGCGGGCTCTCAGACGACCTCGACGAGGGGGTACACGCCGTTCTCGTCGTGGACCTCCCGGCCGGTGACCGGCGGGTTGAACACGCAGAACATGCGCATCCGGGTGTCCGGCTCGACGCGGTGCCGCTCATGGCCGTTCAGCAGGTACATCGTGCCGGGCGCGAGCGGGTACACCGTGCCGGTCTCGAGGTCGGTGAGGGTGCCGGTGCCCTCGATGAGCCACACCGCCTCGATGTGGTTCGCGTAGTGGAACTCGTTGACGGTGCCGGCCTCGATCGTGGTCTCGTGGAACGAGAACCCGACCTTGTCGCCGCCGAGCACGATGCGCTTGCTGCGCCAGTTGCCGTTGTCCGACGTGATGTCGCGCTCGGTGCCGGTGATTTCCTCGGTGGTACGGACGATCATACGTAAGTCCTTCTGAAGCGTGTCTTTTCGTACGGGGTTCGACGGCGGTCGGGACTCAGGCCCGGACCACCGAGGTGGCCTCGCACAGGATGTTCAGACCGTGCTCGAGCTCGTCGTCGCCGATCGTCAGCGGCGGAAGCAGCTTGACGACCTCGTCGGAGGGGCCGGAGGTCTCCGCGAGCAGGCCTTGCTCGAACGCGAGGGCGCACACCTTCTGTGCGTCGTTCGGCTCGTCGAACACCAGGCCCTGAACCATGCCGCGACCGCGGGTGGAGACGCCGTCGAACATGTCGGACAGGTTCATGAAGGTCTGCCGGATCCGCTCGCCCTTGCGCAACGTCTCGCGCTCGAGGCGGTCGTCGGCCCAGTAGTGCTGCAGCGCCTTCGCCGCGGTGACGAACGCCGGGTTGTTGCCGCGGAACGTGCCGTTGTGCTCGCCCGGGCCCCACACGTCGAGGTCGCGCTTGAACAGCGTGAGCGCCAGCGGCAGGCCGTACCCGCCGATCGACTTCGACAGGGTCACGATGTCCGGGGTGATCCCCGCGACCTCGAACGAGAAGAACGGGCCGGTGCGGCCGCAGCCCATCTGCACGTCGTCGACGATGAGCAGGATGTCGCGCTCGGCGCACAGATCGGCGAGGGCACGGAGCCATTCGGGGCGGGCGACGTTCACGCCGCCCTCGCCCTGCACGGTCTCCACGATGACCGCCGCCGGGCGGTTCAGGCCGCTGCCGGAGTCGTCGAGCACGCGGGAGAACCAGTGGAAGTCCTCGGTGACACCGTCGAAGTAGTTGTCGAACGGCATCGGGGTGGCGTGCACCAGCGGCACGCCGGCCCCGGCCCGCTTCATCGAGTTGCCCGTCACCGACAGCGCACCCAGGGTCATCCCGTGGAATGCGTTGGTGAAGTTGATGATCGACTCGCGGCCGGTGACCTTGCGGGCGAGCTTGAGCGCCGACTCGACCGCGTTGGTGCCCGTCGGGCCGGGGAACTGGACCTTGTAGTCGAGGCCGCGCGGGGCCAGGATGTGGCTCTCGAACGTCTCGAGCAGCTCCCGCTTGGCGACGGTGGACATGTCGAGGCCGTGGGTGATGCCGTCACCCATGATGTAGTCCACGAGCGCGGTCTTCAGGACCGGGTTGTTGTGCCCGTAGTTGAGGGCTCCCGCGCCGGCGAAGAAGTCGAGGTAGTCCTTGCCGTTCTCGTCGCGGAGCCACGATCCGGACGCCGTGTCGAACACGGCCGGCCAGCCGCGGCTGTAGCTGCGCACCTCGGATTCGAGGTAATCGAAAACGCTGTGCTTGGCGGGGGTTTCGGGGTGCTCCAGGATGGTCATTCCTCGTCCTCCTGCGGCGAATTCGCTTTCGCCGGTCGTGTATTCATTCGCCGATCGTGTAGAGATCCTCGGCCATGTGTGAATCGGGAAAATCCGAAGGGGTGAACAATTCGCTCCGGGTGATGCGCAGTCCGCGTCGCCGGGCGAGCGCCGTGAACAGCGCGATGGACGCTTCGTTGTCCGGGCTGACGGTCGTCTCGAGCCGGTTCACGCCGGCGTCGGCGAGCCGGTCCCACAGGCTGTCGAGCATCCGGCCCGCGATGCCGCGGCCACGTTGGGCCTGGTCGACGGCCACCTGCCAGACGAACAGCGTGTTCGGTGACTCGGGACGGCGGTAGCCGCTGACGAAACCCACCGCCTCGTCGTCACCCGCGGTGGCGACGACCGAGGTCGCCGCGAAATCGCGGCACCACAGCACGTATGCATAACTGGAATTGACGTCGAGCACTTTCGAGTCGCGCGCGATCTGCCACATGCGAATTCCGTCGGAAATACGCGGTGTGCGGAAATTCGGCTCGGTCGGCGCGCTCGCCGTTTCGGCGGGCACACGGGGCGGGGTACTTCTCTGCGTCACAGGCGTCATAAGCGGTCTCGAACCTAACAACTTCGTGGGCGGGATTCACCCGCCTTGTCGGGATCCGTCGCCGAGTACCCCGCCTCCGCGCAGGTGAGACACCCATGTGAGAAGGGTCACTTCGTGTAGCGCCCGGGCCGAGCGCGGCGATTATTTCGGGCTCGCCAGAGCCAGCGGCAGCACCGCGGAGGCCCCGGCCCGGATCAGGGTCCGTGCCGCCATCGTCATCGTCCAGCCGGTGTCGGTGACCGCGTCGACGAGCAGGATCGGTCCCCGGGTTTCGCGGAGGTCGGGGCTCTCCCACGCGTCCACGAGGCCGGCGATCCGGTACGCCGAGTTCGCTGCCGTCACCGGGGGCCGGCCGGGCCGGGCACGCAGCACGCCGAGATCCTCGAGCCGGCCGAGCTGCGCCAGCCGCGCCGCCAGGGAACCGACCAGGCGAGGATGGGTCGCCGACTCCACGGCCATCACCGCGGTCGGGCGGTGCGACCAGTCCCAGGCCTTGAGCACCTCCACGGCGGCCTGCACCACCGCGTCGGGCACCGGCGCGTCGGGGCCGTCCAGCAGCGCCCGCAGCCGAGGTCCCCACCCGAGGTCCGACAGCCGGCCGAGTACCCGGCCCGGCTCGGGCCCGTCGGTGATCTTCCCGGACAGTGCCACGCCGAGCTTGGCCATTCCCGTCGGCCACTGCCGCCGCGGCGGCAGGTCCACCCCCGGCCGGTCCAGCCGGGCCCGCACCCGGCCCAGCTCGGCGTCGTCGACGTCCGCCGGCCACCGCGCCCCGCAGCAGTTGTCGCACCGCCCGCAGCCCGGGGTGTCGGGCGTCAGGTCGGGATCGTCGAGCTGGGTGCGCAGGAACACCATCCGGCACCGGGTGGTCCGCTCGTACTCGAGCATCGCCTCCTGCTCGGCCTCGCGGGCCCGCTCGAGCTTCGCGTACCGGGCGGCGTCGTACTCCCAGGGCACACCGGTGGCGATCCAGCCACCCTTCACCCGGCGTACCGCACCGTCCACGTCGAGCACCTTGAGCACCATCTCCAGCCGGGACCGGTTGAGGTCGACCAACGGCTCGAGGGCCTGCGTGGACTGCGGCCGCTCCGGCTCGAGCACCTCGATCACCCGCCGCACCACGTCCTCCCCCGGGAAGGCCACCGACGCGAACCAGCTCCAGATCTGCCGGTCCTCGGGTCCTGGAAGCAGGATCACCTCCGCCCGCTCGGTCGCACGGCCCGCGCGACCGACCTGCTGGTAGTAGGAGATGGGTGAGGACGGCGCTCCCAGGTGCACCACGAACCCGAGGTCCGGCTTGTCGAACCCCATGCCCAGGGCGGAGGTGGCGATCAGCGCCTTGACCCGGTTGGCGAGCAGGTCCGCCTCCAGCTGCTCCCGCTCGGCCGGATCCGACTGCCCGGTGTACGCCGCGACGGTGTGACCGTGCTCGGAGAGCAGCGCGGCCAGGTCGTGCGCGGCCGACACGGTGAGGGTGTAGACGATTCCGGAACCGGGCAGCTCGTCGAGGTGCTGGGCGAGCCACGCCGCCCGGCGCGCGGGCTCGTCGATCCGCAGCACGGACAGGTGCAGCGACGGCCGGTCCAGGCCGCCGCGCAGCACCAGGGTCTCGCCCGTGCCCTCCCCGACGCCGAGTTGCGCGGCCACGTCCGCAACGACCCGGTCGTTCGCCGTCGCGGTGGTCGCGAGGACCGGGATGCCCTCGCCGATTTCGGTGACGAGGGTGCGGATGCGCCGGTAGTCCGGCCGGAAGTCGTGTCCCCAGTCCGAGACGCAGTGCGCCTCGTCGACCACCACCAGTCCGGCGTCGCGGGCGAGCGCCGGCAGCACCCGGTCGCGGAAGTCCGGGTTGTTGAGCCGCTCCGGGCTGACGAGCAGGACGTCCACCACGCCGTCGGCGACCTGCCGGTGGATCTCCTCCCATTCGGTGACGTTGCCGGAATTGATCGTGGCCGCGCGGACGCCCGCGCGCTGCGCCGACTCGACCTGATTGCGCATCAGGGCCAGCAGCGGGGAGACGATCACGGTCGGTCCGTGCCCGTGGGCGCGGAGCAGCTTGGCGGAGATGAAGTAGACGGCCGACTTGCCCCAGCCCGTGCGCTGCACGACCAGCGCTCGCCGGCGATGCACCACCAGCGCCTCGATGGCGCTCCACTGGTCCTCGCGCAACCGGGCGCCGGGTCCCGCGAGGTCGCGGAGCAGTCGTTCGGCTTCGTCGCGCAGATCCGTGGTGGCGGTGCTCATGGGACCCATCGTGCCGGACGAGGACGACACCGTCGCGCCGCCGTGAGGGGCGCCCGCGCCGGCCGTGGCGTTCGCTTCGGGGACGAACGTGCCGTGTTGCGCGACGAACGGGGTCGTTCCATCGGCGAACGACCCGTCGGTCCCGTCGGGCCGCCGCCTTCCGGGCCGGTGGCTGCGCGGCACGCCGCGCGCGCCGGGGTCGTCGGCGCCACGGTCGCACCGACCCGGGACCGCTGCGCTGGTTGCGACGAAATTCCTGCGAGGCAGCAGCTTTCGAGAGCGGTGGAGACGGCGGGTCGGTCGGTGGGGGTCGGGGGT
>NZ_JAALEH010000084.1:0-25807 GCF_011058195.1 Rhodococcus sp. 14C212
GGGCGGCGGGCTGCCCGGTGGGGCCGCGCCGACGGGCGGGATCTTCTCGGTGGGGTCGTCGTCGACGGTCGGCGTCCGCCGCGGCCGGGCCGGCTGCGGGCCCGGCACGGCCGGTTCGGGGTGCCGCACCGGCGGGCTGTCGCGCCCCATCTTGTTCATCAGCGCGGCGACGGTGACCTTGTCGGGATTCTCGTCGGGGGCGGCCGAGCGGCGGGGGCGGCCGGCATCGGCGCCCCGGACCGGCGGCGCGGGTCCGACGTCGGCCGGCGGGACACGATCCTCCGGGCGCCGTCGCACCCGGCCGGAATGTGAGCTGCGATACCCGGAGTCGGCGATAGGACGTTCCCACGGAGCGCGACTGTCGGGCAGGCCCGACTCGTGCTCCTCACCCACCGATCCCTCGCCTCTCCGCGGATGTTCCGCTCTCGTACGCATCCGCCACCACGGCGATTCCGTCATGATACTGGCGGCCTCGATCCGGATCGAGGCGTTCGCCGAGCGCCGGTCCGGTTCGTCCGGACCGGCGCTCGGCGGACCCGGCGGTCAGCCGCCCGAGTGCATGACGTCGGCGCCCGCCGGCACCATGCAGTCCTCCGGGTCGTCGAGCCAGCCGTCCGGCAGTGCGACGGTACCGGGGGAGCCCTGGCGCCCGCGCGGGCCTTCCGCGTCCTTCGGGAAGGGCACGGCCGGATCGAGCCGGCCGAGCAGATCGTCCAGTTCGGCGAGGCCGGACACCCGCGCCAGGGCGTTGCGCACGTCGGATCCGGCCGGGAATCCGCGCAGGTACCAGGCGATGTGCTTGCGGATCTCACGCATGCCGCGGTCCTCGCCGTGGTGGTCGGCGAGGAGTGCGGCGTGCCGTCGCATGATGGCCGCCACCTCGCCCAGGTTCGGCGGGGTGGGCATGGGGGTGCCGTTCAGCGCGGCGCTGAGCTCGGCGAACAGCCAGGGCCGACCGAGGCATCCGCGTCCGACGACGACGCCGTCGCAGCCGGTCTGCTCCATCATCTTCTGGGCGTCCTCGGCGGCGAAGATGTCGCCGTTGCCCAGCACCGGCACGTCGGTGACGTGCTCCTTGAGGCGGGCGATCTCGTTCCAGTCGGCCTCACCCGAGTATCGCTGGGCGGCCGTGCGGGCGTGCAGCGCGACGGCGGCGGCGCCCTCGGCCGCCGCGATCCGGCCCGCGTCGAGGTGAGTGTGATGATCGGCGTCGATGCCGATGCGGAACTTCACGGTCACCGGGATGTCGGTGCCCTCGGTGGCGCGGACGGCGGCCGCGACGATGTTGCCGAACAGCCGCCGCTTGTACGGCAGCGCCGAGCCGCCGCCCTTGCGGGTGACCTTCGGCACGGGGCAGCCGAAGTTCATGTCGATGTGGTCGGCGAGGTTCTCGTCGACGATCATCTTCGCGGCCTGGTACGTGACGTCCGGGTCGACGGTGTACAGCTGCAACGACCGCGGCGTCTCCGTGGGACCGAACGTCGTCATGTGCATCGTGACGGGGTGGCGTTCCACGAGTGCCCGGGCGGTGACCATCTCGCACACGTACAGCCCCGACGTGCTCCCCGACCGCTCGAGTTCGAGTTCGCGGCACAGGGTGCGAAAGGCGACATTGGTGATTCCCGCCATCGGCGCGAGCACGACCGGGCTGTTCAACTCGAGCGAGCCGATGCGAAGGGGTGACATGAAAAACCTCGAAGACGGCGTGAAGAAGAAGTGCGTGCAACTGTGCCCGGCACCGAATCCGGTACCGGGCACAGGATAGCTGTTCGGGGCGGCTGCTCCCGAATCACGGAACGGTCCGGATCAGGACGCGGCCTCGTTGCGCTCGCGGCGGGCGGCCTCGCGGGCGAGGGACCGATCGCGCATCTCCTCGAACTTCACCGCCTGCTTCTCGAGGTCCTCGAGGAAGGTGCCGAGGTCGTCGACGATGCGGGCGCCCTCGGCGCCGAAGTCCTCACGCTCGAAGATGCGCCACTTGCGGAGCACCGGCATGAGCACCTCGTCGAGGTGCTGACGCAGGTCGTAGATTCCGTGCTTGGCCATCAGCACGCCGTTGCGGCGGAAGTTGGGCATACCGGCGCCGGGCATCTGGAAGTTCTTCACCACGTCTGTGATCGCCGCGAGGGTCTGGTCCGGGGCGACGTCGAGGGCCGCTTCGCAGATGTTGCGGTAGAAGATCATGTGCAGGTTCTCGTCGGCGGCGATGCGCTGGAGCATCTTGTCGGCGATCGAGTCGTGGCACGCCCGGCCGGTGTTGCGGTGCGAGACGCGGGTGGCCAGCTCCTGGAAGGTGACGTACGACACCGAGTGCAGCATCCCGACCTCGTTGGGCGAGGCGAACCCGTTGGTCATGTGTTCCATGCGGGCGTTCTCGAGAGCGACGGGGTCGACGCCGCGGGTGACGACGAGGTAGTCGCGCATCACGATGCCGTGGCGGTTCTCCTCGGCGGTCCAGCGGCCCACCCAGGTGCCCCAGGCACCGTCGCGGGAGAAGCTCTCGGCGATCTCGCGGTGGTAGGACGGCAGGTTGTCCTCGGTGAGGAGATTGGTGATCATCGCGGCCTTGGCGACCTCGTCGAGCTTCGACTGCTCGGGCTCCCAGTCCACGCCGCCCATGGCGGCGAAGTTGCGGCCCTCGTCCCAGGGCACGTAGTCGTGGGGGTGCCAGTCCTTGGCCATCGAAAGGTGGCGGTTGACGTTCGCCTCGGCCACGGGCTCCAGCTCGCGCAGAAGCTCCAGCTGAGTCAGAACTCGCGTCATTCCGTTTACCTCTCCATAACTGTGTGTGTCACGTACGGATTACAGCCTACGGCACCGTAGGTTCGGCGCCCGCTTGTCTGTTACCTGTTCCAAGTTCGGCCGACCGGGGCCTACCCGCCGGTGGGATCGCTCACAGACGGTGACGTCGTTATCATACCGGGGCGGAAACGGCGTCCCGGGGCGACGCGCGGGGCGAGCCATATCCCGCCGTGACCTCAGCGCTTGCCGCCGCCGAGGAGTCCGCCGAGCAGATCGCCCAGTCCACCCCCGTTGCCGCCGAGAACGCTGCCGAGCACTCCGCCGAGACCGCCGGAATCGCCGCCGCTTCCCGTGCCGCTCGTCGCGCTGCGCAGGAGCCCGCCCAGCAGATCGCCCAGGCCGCCCTGGCCGCCGGAATTCCTGCCGACCTGCTCGGCCAGGTACGTCAGCACGATCGGGGCGAGGATGGGCAGCAGCCGGGCGACGAGGTCGTTGCCGCCCGCGCCGTCGGCGCGGCCCAGCGTCTGCACGACCCGGTCCCTGTTGTCGCCGAACACGTTGGCCACGATCCGGTCGCCGTCCGCGGTGTCCACGTCGGTCACGTCCACTCCACCGTCGAGCAGGGCCGAGTTCCGGTGCTGATCGAGCGCGGACAGCAGGGACGAGGCGCCGTCCGGATTCCGGGTGTTCGCCTCGAGGCCGCCGACCAGCGTGGGCAGGGCGGCCCGCACCGCCGTTGCCGCCGTCTGCTCGTCCACGTCGAGCCGGCGGGCGATCTGGTCGACCGGAATACGCGAGAGGAGATCGTCGAGGGAAGGCATGGAAACCGAGGGTAGCCACTGCGGTCGCCCGGGCCGGGATCCCGCGTCGGCGTTTCGGCTACGCGGATGCCCGGCGGCCCGCGATCACCGCGCACAGCAGGGCGACCCCCAACCCGCTGAGCAGCAGCACGAACCCCGTCTGGTTGGTCAGGGCGGTCGCGTGGTTGAGCCGCACGTAGTCGCCGAACCGCTGGTAGACCCGCACCGCGAAGGCGCCGGCCGCGACGAGGCCGATCACCACCCCGGCCCAGCCGGCCACCGCCGAGTCGAACAGGGCGGCCAGGAGCAGCAGCACGGCGGCGAGCACGAGCGGCGCCGCCAGTGTCTGATGGACGGGCAGGTCGGCGGCGCCGAGGGCGGAGACGTCGCCGGCCACGATCCCGTCCCGCAACTCGGTCAGCGGGACGTCGGTCGGCCGGGTCCCGGCCAGTACCGGAAGAAACGAGCCGATACCCAGGGCGACGGCGGACAGGAACAGACCCAGGTCCACGAAGCTGCGCACGCCACTCCCATCGATCGCCGGATCGGTTTCGTGAGCGACCACACCCTAACCGCATTTCGGGTGCGGTAGCAGGGCGGAACCGACGATTCGGGCGCCGTGTCGGGCTCGCGGGTACGTAATCTGAGTGGAGCGGCACACCCGGACCCGGAAGGGGAACAACGCAATGGTGGGCAACGAGACGGTGCAGCGGTCGGGTCTACCGCCGTGGGCCAAGAAAGCTCTGTGGAGCGTCGGGGCCCTGCTCGCACTGGTGGTCGCGTACTTCGTGCTGGCGGCGTTCGTCCCCCGGTGGTGGGCGCAGCGTATCGCCGGGCTGGCCGATGCCGGCTTCGCCCGCGGGATGGCCTGGGGCGTGCTGTTCGGCCTCGTGTGTACCTTCGTGCCGTTGGCCCTGTTCGCCGCCGCGTGGCGGATCAGGACGTGGCGCCGGCACCGCGTCCTGCAGGTGGTGTTCGTCGCCGCCGCCGTGGTGGTGGCGATCCCCAACCTGATGACGTTGAGCATCGTGCTGGGCAACGGGAACGCGGCCCATGCGGGGGAGCGGATCCTCGACGTCGACGCCCCCGGCTTCCGGGGCGCGACGCTCGTCGGTGCCGTCGTCGGCGTGGTCCTGTTCCTGGTGTTCGCGGCCCTGAGCTTCACGTACCGCAAACGCGGCCGCGATCTCGAGCGGGAGCGTAACGAGCGGGGCGGGCAGGAGCCGGAGCTTCGAAGCGACCGGCCGGGCAAGGTGGCCGGCGCGCCCGAGTAGCGGCGTGCCGGTGCGCTCCCGTCCTTCCGGACGGGCGGCGGCGTGGTGCCCCCACCAGGGCTCGAACCTGGGACCTGCGGATTAAAAGTCCGTAGCTCTACCAACTGAGCTATAGGGGCGTGGGCGCACAGTCTAGCTGCACCGCGCCGGACAACAGTATCGGACGCGCGTGCCGTTCGAAGGCTCGGGTGCGCACCCCCTGCGGCGCACCCGAGCCACGCAAAAGCATACCACTTGGTGTGTTCTCTGCGAAGGCCGGAAAACGCCTGGCTGCGGGCATGGCCGCCGGACGGCGGCTACAGTGGCGTCCGGGGGGGACCGCCGGTCACGTACGGAGGCACGAACCCCCCATGTCACGTCAGCAAGAGCGGGCGCGGCGCACGCGCGCGGCGATCGTCGAATCCGCGGCGATCGAATTCGCCCGGCGCGGATACGGCGCCGCCTCGGTCAATGCGATCCTCGAGCACTCCGGGGCGACCAAGGGGGCGATGTACTTCCACTTCGATTCGAAGGAAGCGCTCGCCCGGGCGGTGCTCGCGGAGGGCCTCGAGCGCTACCGGGTGATTGTCGAGCGGTGGCTGCACGCGCCGGGGCTCGATCCGTTCGAGCGGCTGCACGGCCTCGTCGGAGACCTCGCCGACGCCCTGCACAGTGACGTCATCATCCAGGCGGAGTTCAAGCTCGTGACCGAGCCCGAGTTCGACGCGGAGGCCAAGCTTCGCGGGAGCTCGGTGTGGGGGAAGGCCGGTCACCGGCTCGCCGTCGAGGCGCAGGAAGCGGGGCTGTTCCGTGCCGGGGTCGACCTCGAACGGTTCCTGGGTGTGCTCGGTGCGTGCCTGGCCGGGCAGCGCTACTTCCACGACCTCACCGCGGAGGACGTCGACGTCCGGGCCCGGTTCGCGGAATGCCTGGACGTCTGTCTCGAGGCGACGGCTGCACCGCAGTGGCTCGAGCGGCGGCGCGGTGCGCCGGAGTTGCGCCTGGAAGGCGAACAACCGGCGTGACCTGCTGATTTGTGAATCCGGAAACCCGTGTCCTAAGCTATCCAAGCTCCCAACGGAACGCGAACCCGTTGAGGGTGCGGGTCGGAGTAATCCGGCGGGCCCCCTTCGTCTAGCGGCCTAGGACGCCGCCCTTTCAAGGCGGTAGCGCGGGTTCGAATCCCGTAGGGGGTACGCTTGCGGAAGCAGTATCGCCGCATGCAGTACGGTTTGACCACAAGTGAAGAGCATGGCCCTGTGGCGCAGTTGGTTAGCGCGCCGCCCTGTCACGGCGGAGGTCGCGGGTTCGAGTCCCGTCAGGGTCGCAGAGTTGGCAATTGGCATTCGGTTCGGGTGCCGTCCGGCCAGGTAGCTCAGTTGGTACGAGCGTCCGCCTGAAAAGCGGAAGGTCGCCGGTTCGATCCCGGCCCTGGCCACCACACAACTTCATACGGTAGACCCACCGCTCGGCGGTGGGTTTTCTGTGGAAACCCCTTCGGGGGTGCACACGGCCCTGTGGCGCAGTTGGTTAGCGCGCCGCCCTGTCACGGCGGAGGTCGCGGGTTCGAGTCCCGTCAGGGTCGCTTCACGGCGAAGGCCCGGTCCCGACACGGACCGGGCCTTCGCCGTCCTGCCCGGTTCAGCCGCGGGCCCGGAGCTCCCGGCGAAGAAGCTTGCCGGACACGGTCTTCGGGATCTCGTCGATGATCTCCACCAGCCGCGGGTACTTGTACGCCGCCATTCTCTCCCTGGCGAAGGCGATCAGTTCCTCCTCGGTGACCGACTGCCCCGGACGGAGGCTGACGAACGCCTTGACCGTCTCGCCGCGGTAGCTGTCCACCACCCCCACGACCGCGGCCTCGCGCACCGCATCGTGCTCGTAGAGCACGTCCTCGACCTCTCTCGGCCAGACCTTGTACCCACCGGCGTTGATCTGGTCCTTCTTGCGGTCGACGATGTAGAACCAGCCGTCGGCGTCCATGTACCCGACGTCCCCCGTGTGGAGGGCACCCCCGGGCAGCGCGGTCGCGGTCTCCTCGGGCTTGTTCCAGTAGCCGGCGACCACCTGCGGCCCCGACGTGACGAGCTCGCCCACCTCACCGACGGGAAGGTCGTTGCCGTCCTCGTCGACGACCCGCACGACGGTGTCGAAGGTCGGGACTCCGACCGACAGGGCGCCGGACGCCTCGTCCACCGGAGCCCGGGTGCCGAACGGAACCGCATGCGAGGGAGAGGTGGTCTCGGTGAGGCCGTAGATGTTGTGGATGTACGTCCCCGAGAACTTCTCGAACGCCGCGACGGTGCTCGGCGGTATCGGCGCTCCGCCGGAGAAGATCTTGGTCAGCGTCTTCAGCGACTCCCCGCGGGCGCCGGGGACGTTCATCAGCGCGATGAACACGGTGATCGAGCCGACCGTGAACGTCGCCCGTTCCACCGCCACCGTTTCGAGGGTCACGCCGGGGTCGAGCCGGTACATCAGCACCAGCGGCGCACCTGTCAGCAGGGCGACAGCGATGTGTCCGACGAGCCCGGTGATGTGGAACAGCGGGGCGATGCCCAGCACGACGTCGTCCGCGCCGAGTCCCACCCATTCCCGGTAGGTGCGGGCATTGAACACCACGTTGCGGTGAGTGGTCATCGCACCCTTCGGTGGTCCGGTCGTACCGGATGTGTAGGTGAGGAACGCGATGTCGTCCGGGCCGAGGGCGTGCACCGGGACGGGCCGTCCCCGGAACTCGGCCAGGAGCGCCTGCAGGTCGAGAGTGCCGGGCAGATCGAGGCGTTCGATGCCGGAGAAGATCCGCTCGTCTCCGCGCGTCTGGTATTCCAGTTCGGACGTGGTGATCACGATCCGGACGGCGGTGCCGGCGACGACGTGCTGTGCGACGTCCCGGTACAGCCCCTGGAGTGCGACGAGCACGGTAGCCCCCGAGTCCAGGAGGATTTCGCCGAGCTCGCGTTCCTTGTTCATGGGGTTGACGGAGACCGGGATGCCGCCGGCCTTCCAGACACCGAGCTGCGCCACGACGAACTGCGGGACGTTCTGCAGGAACAGCGCCGCCCGCTCACCCGGGCAGAAGCCGTGGGCCGTCAGTGCGGCCGCGAACGCGTCGGACTGCTCGTCGAGTTCGCGGCGGGTCAGGCGCCCGTCGAAGTAGCGGATGATGTCCGCGTCCGGGTCGCGAGCGACGGTGGCGCGGAACATCTCCAGCGCGTCGGTGTACTCCGGCTCGATGTGGGTCGGCAGGCCCGGCGCGTAGCGCGCGAGCCACGGCTTGCTGTCGTAGACGCCCGTGTGCGCGTCGCGGGGTCCGGCTGCGCTCATCGGATGACGACCGGATTGACCGGGGCGCCCGTGCCACCCACGACCTTCAGCGGGGCCGCGGTGTACAGGAAGGTCCAGCGGTTGTCGGCGGCGCACGCGTCGGCGAGGTCCTCGAGCCAGGCGATCTCGGTGAGGGCGACGCCGAGATTGCGCATGAGCGCGCAGTGCAGGGGCAGCGCCACGCCACTGGCCGGGTCGGTGGTCACCTCGTTGGCGATGGTGTCCGTGACCAGGTTGGGGATCTCCCGGTTCCGGAACCATTCGACGAGTTCGCGGCTGTACGTCAGGCCGGGTTCGCAGAAGTCGGCGTAGAACTCGGTGGTGTCTTCGAGGCTGTACCAGTACTTCAGCCAGCCGGTACGGATCACGAGGATGTCGCGCGGTTCGATGGTCACGCCCTGGGCGGCGGCGGCCGCCTCGAGGTCGTTGTGGTCGAAGGTCTCGCCGGCGTCGAGCCACTCCTTGCCCCGGTGGCGGGCCATGTCGATCAGGATCCCCCGGCCCACGACGCCCTTCTCGGCGATCGGCAGCACCGAGGCCTTGTCCATGCTGCCGACGGTGCTGCGCGCGTCGTATCCGTTCCAGAGTTTGCCGTCGTACCAGACGTGGCCGAGGGCGTCGTACTGGGTGGAGCCCTGCAGGAAGAGGGTGGCTGTGTCGTCGGCGTAGTGCAGTCCGCCGGGGAACTGCGGGGCGTCCTCGCCGTCCCACGACGATTCGTCGAGGGTGTTGCGGCGATCGATGCCGCTGCGGCTGGGCCACAGGGGATCGCCGGGGGCCTCCTTGCGGCCCATGTGGATCTGCAGGGTGAACACGTCGCCGGACTCGACCTCGCCTATTCCGCCGAGAACCTCCTTGGTGCCGAGGAAGTTCAGAGCTCCGAGCTCGTCGTCGGCGCCCCAGCGTCCCCAGTTGCTGGGGGCGTCGTCGCCGAGCAGTTCGCGCATGGACGGGGCGTCGGACATACCGTCTCCTTTTTCGGGGTCGAGGTGCAGTTGTCGCTCACCGAGCGTTCGTACGGTAAGCGTGCGCTTATGGTGTAGGTCACATCTCCGGGTGTCAACCCGCGGAGGACGAGGGCGCGCCGCCCGCTCGCGATGCGCACCGCAGAACCTGGGCCGGTGTCGTCTCGGCGGGTCTTCGACGGCGGAACGGGTCGCCACCCTGTACGTTCAGTTTGCACTGGACCTGGTGCGGTTCCGGCGCTGATCCGCAGGGCTGCGCCGGATTGCACGTCGGACGAGAACATGTTCTAGAGTGAGTTCGATCTTCTGGACGGACCCGCTCCGGCGACACGACGAACGAGGTGATCTGTGCGAATAGCTCTGCTGTCGTACCGCAGCAAGCCGCACTGCGGTGGTCAGGGCGTGTACGTTCGACATCTCAGCCGCGAGCTCGCGGCGCTGGGTCACGACGTCGAGGTGTTCTCGGGCCAGCCGTATCCCGACCTGGACGCCGGGGTGACCCTGGTGAAGGTGCCGAGTCTCGATCTCTACCGCGAGGACGATCCGTTCCGCTTTCCGCACCCGCGCGAGATTCGCGACGCGATCGACCTCCTCGAGCTGGGCACGATGTGGACGGCGGGTTTCCCGGAGCCGCTGACCTTCAGTCTGCGCGCCGCCAGGATGCTGCGTGCCCGGGCCGCCGAGTTCGACGTCGTGCACGACAATCAGTGCCTGGGCTACGGTCTGCTCCGCATCGCGGACGCGGGCCTGCCGCTGGTCGCGACGATCCACCACCCGATCACCCGCGACCGGGAGCTGGACCTCGCGAGCGCGCCGACGCTGCGCCGCAAGCTCACCCTGCGCCGTTGGTACGGGTTCCTACGCATGCAGGCCCGGGTGGCGCGGCGCATCCCCACCCTGCTCACCGTCTCGAAGTCCTCCGAGGACGACATCCGCGCCGCGTTCGAGATCCCCGCCGGGCGGCTGCGCACGATTCCGCTGGGCGTCGACACCGAGGTCTTCGCCCCGCCACCGGCCGAGCGCGTGCCCGGCCGCATCGTGTGCGTGGCCAGCGCGGACGCGCCGCTCAAGGGCGTCGCCAACCTGCTCGAGGCGGTGGCGAAGCTGCGCACCGAACGGCGGGTCGAGCTGGTGCTCGTCACCCGGCTCGCGCCCGGCGGGGTCACCGAGAAGCTGATCGAACAGCTGGCCATCGGCGACGCGGTGCGCACCGTCTCCGGGATCGACGACCGCGAGCTGGCCGAGCTGCTCGGTTCGGCGCAGGTGGCCGTGGTCCCGTCGCTCTACGAGGGGTTCTCGCTGCCGGCGGTCGAGGCGATGGCCTGCGCGACCCCCCTGGTTGCGAGCCGCGCCGGCGCGATCCCCGAGGTGGTCGGCGACGCGGGCATCCTCGTGCCTCCGGGGGACAGCGAGCAACTGGCCGCGGCGCTGGCACAGATCCTCGACGATCCCGCCGAGCAGACCCGTCTCGGGTCGGTGGCACGGGCACGCGTGCTCGAGCGATTCAGCTGGGCGGCCGTGGCCGCCCGGACCGTCCGGGCCTACCAGGACACCGTGGCGGCCCAGGCAGGAAGGACGAACACCTGATGCTGACAGTCGATTTCGACCGCCTCGGGGTCGAGCCCGGCGACCGTGCCATCGACATCGGGGCGGGCGCGGGCCGGCACTCGTTCGAGCTCTACCGTCGGGGCGCCGACGTGGTGGCGTTCGACCGCAGCGCGGAGGACATGAAGGCCGTCGGCGACATGTTCGCGGCGATGGAACTCGAGGGCCAGGTTCCGGAGGGTGCGCTCGCCCGGGCCGAGGTGGGCGACGCCCTCGCTCTGCCCTACGACGACGAGACCTTCGACGTCGTGCTGATCTCCGAGGTCCTCGAACACGTGCCCGAGGACGATCGTGCCATCGCCGAATTCGTGCGTGTGCTCAAGCCGGGTGGCGTCGCGGCCGTCACCGTACCCCGGTGGCTGCCGGAGAAGATCTGCTGGGCGCTGTCCGACGCGTATCACGAGGTCGAGGGCGGGCACGTGCGGATCTACAAGGCCGACGAGCTCGCGGCGGAGCTGACCGCGGCCGGTCTGACGGTGCGCGGCCGGGACCACGCGCACGCCCTGCACTCGCCGTACTGGTGGCTCAAATGCGCTGTGGGCGTCGACAACGACGACAACCCCCTGACGAAGGCGTATCACCGCCTCCTCGTGTGGGACCTCATGCAGGGGCCGTGGCTGACGCGCACCGCAGAGTCGTTGCTGAACCCGGTGCTCGGCAAGAGCGTCGTGTTCTACCTCGAGAAGCCGACGGTTCCCGTTGTCGGCCGCTGACATCCGCCCCGGCAGGGCACGGCCGGCGGTTCCGGCCGTGCCGGGAGTGCTGTCCGAGGAACAGTGCCTGCGAACCGCCCGCGCGATCGCCGACATGCAGGAGTCCTCCGGAGCGATCCCGTGGTTCCCCGGTGGTCACACGGACCCGTGGGACCACATCGAGTCCGCGATGGCTCTCACCGCCGCGGGGTTGTTCGAAGAGGCGGAGGCGGCCTTCGACTGGTCCCGTCGCACCCAGCGGCCGGACGGCTCGTGGCCCATGCAGTTCCGCGGGGAAGCCGTCGAAAACCACGACGCCGACTCGAACTTCACCGCATACATCGCGGTGGGGGTGTGGCACCACTACCTCGTCACGGGCGACGTCGACCACGTGGAACGGCTGTGGCCGACGGTGCGGACGGCCCTCGACCATGTGCTCGAGTTGCAGGCGCCCGGCGGCGAGATCTACTGGGCGCGAGGCGAACACGGCGCGGCCGACGAGGCCCTGCTGACGGGGTGCTCGAGCATCCACCACAGCCTGCAGTGCGGCCTGCGCCTCTCGGAGGTGGTCGACGACCCCCACCCGGACTGGGAGGTGGCGTGGTATCGGCTCGGGCACGTGCTGCGCCGGCACCCGGAGGCGTTCGCGCCCAAGCCGGAGTACTCGATGGACTGGTACTACCCGATCCTCGGCGGCGCGGTGCGAGGTGCGCCGGCCCGGCAACGGATCCGGGAGCGCTGGGACGATTTCGTGGTCGGAGATCTGGGAATCCGCTGTGTCGATCACCGGCCGTGGGTGACGGGGGCCGAGACCTGCGAACTCGTGCTCGCACTGGACGCGATCGGTGAGGCGGCGACGGCCCGGGATCTGCTGGCGGCCATGCAGCATCTCCGGGATCCGGACGGGTCGTACTGGACCGGAATGGTTTTCACGGACGGTAAGCGCTGGCCCGTCGAGAAGAGCTCCTGGACCAGTGCCGCCGTGATCCTCGCCGCCGACGCGCTCTCCCGCAGCACCGCAGGCAACGGCGTGTTCCGCGATGCCGCCGCACCCTCCGGATGGGTCGCGACCGAGAACTGCCACGAGGACTGCCGGGTTACGGTCTGAGCGGTCAGCCCGGCAGCACTCCGACGGTGCCGCCGGTGCGTTCGAGCACCCGCAGCGATCCGGTCACCGACACCTCGGTGAACTCGCCGCTCCCGAGCGCGCGCAGGTAGACCTCGTACGGGGGTCGTCCGCCGTCCTTCGGGTCGGGGAACACGTCGTGGATGATCAGGGCGCCGCCGACGCGCACCCAGGGGGCCCAGCCCGCGTAGTCCGCCTGCGCCGCCTCGCTGCTGTGGCCGCCGTCGACGAACACGAACGCCAGCGGGGTCCGCCAGAACGCCGCGACCTGGCCCGAGCGCCCCAGCACCGCCACGACGTGGGATTCGAGGTCCGCGTCGGCGAGGGTGTGGCGGAACCGTCCCACCGTGTCGAGCCGGCCGGTGTGCGCGTCGACGAGGGACGGATCGTGGTACTCCCATCCGGGCTGGTGCTCCTCGGACCCGTGATGATGGTCGATCGTGACGATCGTGCCACCGGCGGCCTTCGCAGCGGCGCCGAGATAGACGGTCGAGCGCCCGCAGTAGGTGCCGATCTCGACACCGACTCCGTCACCGAGATAGCGCACCGCGGTGTCGTGCAGGGCCGTACCCTCGTCGATCGGCATGAAACCCGGTGTCGCCTCGGCGAGTTCGATCATCTCCCGGGGCAGGGTGGTACGGGTCATGAGGGCGGTCTCCGTTCGCTGCGGTCCGGTGCCGGGTGCTGAAGCGGCGTGTACTGACGAGCACATTACCCATCTCCGGTTCCGGTGCGGTATCCCGAACGGTGGGTGCCGGTCACGCGCCGTAACCGCCGTCGACGTCGAGTGTCTGCCCGGACACGAAATCCGCGCGGTCCGAGGCGAGGAACGCGACCGCCTCGGCGATGTCATCGGCGTCGCCGAACCGGCGCAGCGGAATGTTGTTCCGCGCGACCGACAGTGCGTGCTCGTCGAGATCGCCGGACCCGATCAGCCGGGCGGCCGTGCCGTCGGTGAGCATACCCGGCCCCACCGCGTTCACGCGCACACCGAACCGTCCCTCCTCGGCCGCGAGGCCCCGTACGAGCGCCTCGATCGCCCCCTTGGGCCCGGCCGACAGACCGTCCCGGACCGGGAACCGGCGGGTCGCGGCGGTGGTCACGGCGACGATGTTGCCTCGCGACTCCCGGAGCCGGGGCAGCGCGGGATGAACGAGATTGAAGAACGCGCCCGCGTCGCCCACGAGCTGGTCGCGGAACTGCGCGGGCGTGACCCGGCTCAGGTGCAGCATCGGCACGTGCGGACCCGCCGCGTAGACGAGAGTGTGCAGCGCACCGGAGGATTCGATCACCGCGTCCACGCCGCCGGCGACCGCGGCACTGTCGCCCAGCTCCACCTGCAGCGACAGCACCTTCGCACCGAGCGCGGACAGTTCGGTCACCAGGTCTGTGGCGGCCGCCCCGTTGCGGCGGAACATGAACGCGACGTCGCTGCCGCGCTCGGCCAGCATCCGGCACACCGCTCGGCCGATCCCGCCGGTGCCGCCGGCCACGAGGGCCGCCCCCGGCCGGTCCGCGAAGTCCTGCACTCGTCACTCCCTGTGTTCTCGTGCCGCACGGTGAGCCGGTGGGAGGCTCACTTCGCCGCCTTGCGGTGCTCGGCGAGCACGCCGCCGATCATCGAGTCGAGCTTGGTGCCGAGCGGCCACCCCACGTAGTGACACAGGAACAGGGCGATCTCCTCGAGTTGCTGTTCGTCGAGTTCCTCGTTGTGGAGGGCGGCGCCGACCTGGATCTCGGCCACGTCGATCAGTCCCTGTGCGGTGAGCGCACCGAGCAGCAGCAGCCGCCGGTCGCGGATGCTGAGCCCGGGCCGGGACCAGATGTCGGCGAACAGGTGGTCCGCGGTGACGGCGAAGTGGTCGCCGGGCCCGTCGCGCATCTCCCAGCCGTACACCTTCGACATCATGTCCAGGCCACGTCGGCGGCGATCGTCGGTCATGCGCGTTCCTCCTGTCGGTGCCGGCTCGCGAGGTCTCCGGTGCCGACGCCGAGCCCGGGTCCCAGGCCGGTCAGTGCCCGTGTGGCCAGGGGCAGGTCGACGCCGAGACGAGCGCCGAGGCCGAGGGCCAGCGACAGGTCCTTCTCGCCCAGGGCGCGGACGTGGTCGAGGATCGGGAACCAGAAGTCGTCCGGCGGGATCGGTGCGGTCGTGTTCCGGAGCATGATCGCCCCGGCGCCACCGGTGATCGCGTCGGTGTGGCGGACCACCTTCCCGAGCGCGATGATGTCCAGCCCGGCCGCCTCGGCGAGTCGCTGCGCCTCCGCGGCCGCGGTGAACGATACGAAGTGCAGCAGATTCCGGGCCAGTTTCATCCGGGTGCCCGCGCCGACCGGCCCGGCGTGCACGACGAGGTCGGCGAATCGCGAGAACGGTTCGCGTACCGCGTCGAACGCCGCGTCGGAGGCGCCGACCATCACCGCGAGCCGGCCCTGCTCGGCGCCGGGGGCCCCGCCGCTGACGGGAGCGTCGACCAGTTCGACGCCGCGGTCGGCGCATTCGGCGGCGAGCTCGACTGCGGTGGTGTCGGCGATGGTCGAGTGGACCGCGATCACCGTGCCGGGCCGGGCCGTGTCGAGCAGCCCGGCGACGACGGTGCGGACCTGTGCGTCGTCCACGACGGTGACGCAGACGACGTCGCAGTCGCGCGCCAGGTCGGCGGGGTCGCCGACGGCCCGGGCGCCGGCCGCGGTGAACGGCTCGACGGCCTCGGGCCGGGCGTCGAGGACGGTGAGCCCGCCCGGCCGGTCCAGCAGCCGCTTCGCCATCGGCGCGCCCATGTTGCCGAGGCCGATGTAGCCGAGCCTGGTCACGAGCGGATCACCTGGCCGCCGTCGACGTTGAAGATCTGCCCGGTGATCCAGTTCGCCTCGTCGGAGAGCAGGAACAGGCACATTCCCACCAGGTCCCCGGGCGTGCCCATCCGCTTCAGCGGCAGTTTGGAGACCATGTCCGCCACCATGTTTCCCGGCGTGACGGTGCGGGTGGCCTCGGTGTCGATCGGACCCGGGGCGATCGCGTTGATGCGGATGTTCGAGCCGCCGAGTTCGACGGCCAGCTGCTGGGTCAGGCCGTTGACACCGACCTTGGCCAGGCCGTAGAAGCCGGAGTACACCCACGCGGCGGTCGAGGACTGGTTGACGACGGAGCCGCCGCGTTCCGTCATGTGCGGCCACGCCGCGCGGGTGATGTTGAGCGCGCCGTCCATGTTCACGCTCATGAACTTCTTGTAGTAGTCCCACGGGACGGTGAGCAGCAGGTCGAGCTTCATGCCCCCGTAGATGGCGGCGTTGTTGACGACGTGGTCGATGCTGCCGAACGTCTCGACGGTGAAGGCGGCGAGCTCGGTGGCCGAGTCGGGATCGGAGACGTCGACGGTCTTGAAGACGGCGATGCCGCCGTCGGCGACGATCTGCTTGGCGACCTGCTCGCCGCGCCCGGTGTCGATGTCCGCGACGACGACGGAGGCGCCCTCGGCGGCAAGGGCTCTGGCGTACGCCTCGCCGATTCCCTGCGCCGATCCGGTGACGATCGCGGTGCGGTCGGCGAAACGCGTTGTGCTGCGGGTCATGTTCGTCAGCCTCTCTGCTTCGCCGCCGGTTCGGCGACGAGCTTGGTCTCCAGGTATTCCTCGAACCCGGCCACACCCATCTCGCGGCCGATTCCGGACTGCTTGTAGCCGCCGAAGGGAGCGTCGGCGGCGTACCAGATGCCTCCGTTGACGCTCAGGGTGCCGGTGCGGACCCCCTCGACGACCCGGCGGACCCGCTCCTCGTCGGTGCCCCAGACGGCCCCGGACAGGCCGTAGGGGGAGTCGTTGGCGATACGGATCGCCTCGTCGTCGCCGTCGTAGGGGAGGATCACGAGGACCGGCCCGAAGATCTCCTCCCGGGCGACGCGAGCGGTGTTGTCGACCCCGGCGATCAGCGCCGGTTCGACGAAGAAGCCGCGCCGGTGCCCGGCGGGGCGCCCGCCGCCGACGACGATCGTCCCGCCCTCCTCGACGGCGAGTCGCAGGTAGCCCTCGACCCGTGCGCGCTGGCGCTCGGAGATCAGCGGACCGCACACCGTGCCGGGCTCGTTCGGGTCGCCGGGCCGGATGCCGCGCAGGGCGTCGGCGGTGACGCGGACCGCCTCGTCGTAGCGGCTGCGGGGGACGAGCAGGCGGGTCGTGATGGCGCAGCCCTGCCCGGCGTGGGTGCACACGGTGAAGGCGGCCATCGAGCATGCGGCGCCGAGGTCGGCGTCGTCGAGCACGATGAACGCCGACTTTCCGCCGAGTTCGAGGAACACCTTCTTCAGGGTCTCCGAGGCGGCGCGCATCACCGACCGTCCGGTGGCGGTGGAGCCGGTGAACGACACGAGGTCCACCCGCGGGTCGGTGGCGAGCAGGGCGCCGACGGCATGGTCGCTCGAGGTCACGATGTTCACGACCCCCGGCGGGATGTCGGTTTCCTCGGCGAGGATCCGGCCCACGGCCGCGGCGCACCACGGGGTGTCGGGGGCGGGCTTGAGCACCACCGTATTGCCGGCGGCCAGCGCGGGGCCCAGCTTGGCGAAGTTGATCTGGTGCGGGAAGTTCCACGGTGTGATCGCCCCGACGACACCGACCGCCTCGCGGAGCACGTAGCGGTGGGTGGGGATGCCCATCGGCGCGGCGTTGCCGAGATCCTGCTGCCACGAATAGTTCTCGGCCAGGTCGGCGAAGTATTCGAGATCGTCGACGGGGCCCTCGAGATGAGCGGCGGAGGTGAGGAACCGGGGTGCGCCGACCTCGGCGATGGTGATCGCCCGCAGTTCCTCGATGTGGCCGCGCAGCGCATCGCGGAGCTGGCGCAGGCAGCGGGCGCGGAAGTCGTGGTCGCGGGACCAGCCGGTGGTGTCGAAGGCGCGACGGGCCGCCTCGATCGCGGCGTCCATGTCGGCGGCGGTGCCGTCGGCGGCGGTGCCGAGCACCTCCTCGGTGGCCGGGTTCACGACCTCGAACGTGCCGCCGGAGCCGGGAACCAGTTTGCCGTCGACGAGCAGGGCCGAGCTTTCGGTCGGGATCAAGGACATCGGTGCTTCCGTTCTTCGGGTCGGAAAGTGTCAGGCGGCGTGGGTGATCCGGACGGTGTCGGAGGGAGTGAGATCGAGGACGCCCGAGCGTGCGTCGCGGTCTCGTCGATGACGTCTGCGATGCGCAGTCGGCGGGCGGTGGGTGCGGTCATGCCGGAGCGCTCCTGCAGATGTCGGTGGCGCGATGTGATGCCCCTCATGTTCTGGACAGTTGTCTGGACTATAGTTCGGGCAGTTGCGCGGCGCAATGCCGCGTGTCTCCCGGCGGCGGGGTGGTTGCGGGGCGGCCTCAGGGTCGCACGGAGGCCGCGCGGGCGGCGGCCAGTGCGCCCGCGACCACGTTCTCGTAGATGCGGTCGAGGTCGAGTTCGTCGCCGAGGAAGCCGCTGCGCACGATCGTGGCGAACCCGTGCATCGCGGTGAACAGGCTCACCGCGGCCTCGAGCGTGTCCTCCTCCGGCACCCCGCACGAGGCGAGCATCGAGCGGAGCGCCCTGTTCGCGTCGAGGGCCGCCGCGATCAGGGCGCTGCGCTCGACCGGTTCCGTCGTCAGCGTCCGGTAGCGGTGCGGATGCTCGGCGGCCCACGCACGATGCGCGTCGATGAGGGTGCGCAGGCCCTCCGGGCCGCTGCGACCCATCGCCACCTCGCGCAGCCGCTCACCGAGGTCGGCCATCGTCCGCACCTGGATCTCGCCGCGGACGTCGTCGAGACCGCGGACGTGGTTGTAGAGCGAGGCGGTGACGATGCCGAGGCGGCCGGCAAGGGTGCTCATCGTCAACTGCTCCCAGCCGGACTCGTCCACCGTCTCCAGTGCCGCCTCGATCACCTTCTCGCGGCTGAGGTTTCGGCGGCGCATCGGCCTCTTCTTCTCGGTCCCCATCCGCCCATCCTACGGGTCTTCCATTTCAAACGAATGTGTGTAGCTTGTAAACGACGATCATTCGTAAACAAGTGCGAGGTGGTCCCGTGACGGCATCACGTATCGACCTGAAGAACCCCGATCTCTACACCGAAGGGGTACCCCACGACTTCTTCGCCGAGTTGCGGCACGGTTGCCCGGTCTACCGGCAGGACGAGGAGGACGGACCCGGCTACTGGGCGGTGACGCGCCACGCGGACGTCACCGCGGTCTCCCGCGACAGCGCCACCTTCTCGTCGGCGCTCGGCACGACGCAGATCGACGAGTTCGACGACGAGACCCGCCTCAAGCAGGCGGCGATGCTCGTCAACCTCGATCCGCCCGAGCACACCCGGTTGCGCCAGCTCGTCAGCCGCGGCTTCACGCCCCGGATGGTCCGGACGCTCGAGGGGCACATCCGGGACATCTGCAACCGCATCGTCGACGACCTGATCGAGCAGGGCCGCGACGGCGCGGTCGTCGATTTCGTGCCGGTGGCCGCCGCTCCGCTGCCGCTCGAGGTGATCGCCGCCCTGCTCGGCGCACCCGCGGAGGACGTGGGCCGACTCTACGACTGGTCCAACCGGATGATCGGGTTCGACGACCCGGAGTACGGCAACACCCAGGCCGACGGAGAACTCGCCGCCGCGGAGATCTTCTTGTACGCCAACGAGATCGCCGCGGCACGCAGGGCGGAGCCGCGCGACGACATCGTCACCCGGCTCGTCCGGCCGGACGAGAACGGCGACACGCTGACCGAGATGGAATTCGACATGTTCTTCGTGCTGCTGGTGGTGGCGGGGAACGAGACGACGCGCAACGCCACCGCCGGCGGCATGCAGGCCTTCATCGACCATCCGGGTCAGTGGCGCCGCCTGCGGGCCGAGCCGGAACTCGCCGCCGGCGCGGTCGAGGAGATCCTTCGCTGGGTCACCCCCGTGATCGGGTTCCGCCGCACGCCGACGTGCCCGGCGACGATAGGGGACCAGCCCGTCGAGGCGGGGGACAAGGTGGTCCTGTACTACCCGAGCGCGAACCGGGACGAGGACGTCTTCGAGGACCCGCACGTCTTCGACATCGGACGGACCCACAACCCGCACGTGGCGTTCGGGGGCACCGGGGTGCACTTCTGTCTGGGGGCGCACCTGGCGCGACTGGAACTGCGCATCCTGTTCGAGACCCTGGCGCGCCGGATCGACTGCATCGAGCCCGCGGGGCCGGTCCGGCGGCTGCGCTCGAACTTCATCAACGGCATCAAATACATGCCTGTGCGGGTGTATCCGAGGTTCTGAAGGCGGATTCGGGGGCGATGACCATTGCTTCGGACAGGCGACCGTAGTAATGTCCAGACACGTGTCCAGAAATGTGAATCTCGAATCCACCCGCCGGCGTCTCACCGAGAAGCAGGCCGACACCGTGGACCGCCTGACGAACGCTGCCGTCGAGGTCCTGCGGGAAGAGGGGTTCGCAGGACTGACCGTACGCAACGTCGCCGCTCGGGCCGGTGTCGCACCGGCCACCGCCTACACCTACTTCTCGTCCAAGGAGCACCTCGTCGCCGAGGTGTTCTGGCGCCGGCTCGCCGCCTCGCCCGAACCCGAGGCGGCCACGACCGACCGGGTCGACCGCGTGGTCGCGGTGCTGCGCAACGTCGCGCTGATGATGGCCGACGAGCCCGAACTCGCCGGCGCCGTCACCAGTGCGCTGCTCGGCCGCGACCCCGACGTCGAACACCTGCGCGCCCGCATCGGCCTCGACATCCGGGACCGGCTCGGAACGGCCCTCGGCCCCGACGCCGATCCCGACGAGATCGAAGCGCTGGAAATGCTCTACGCCGGCGCCCTCGTCCGGGCGGGCATGGGATACGAGACCTACGAGAAGATCGCCGATCGGCTGGAGACCTCCGCCAAACTTCTATTGGAGTAGCGCATGACCCAGGCTTCGCTCGAACCGCTCCTGTTCGATCCCTACGACTACGGCTTCCACGAGGACCCGTATCCGATCTACCGGCGCCTGCGCGAGGAGGCGCCGCTCTACCGCAACGACGACCTCGGCTTCTGGGCCCTGTCCCGGCATGCCGACGTCGTCGCGGGATTCCGCGACCACACCCGGCTCTCGAGCGCCAACGGGGTGTCCCTCGACCCGTCGGCCTACGGCCCCCACGCCCACAAGGTCATGTCGTTCCTCGCGATGGACGACCCCCGCCACATGCGCATGCGCCGGCTCGTCTCGAAGGGCTTCACCCCGCGCCGGGTCGCCGACCTGCGCGGCCGCATCCTCGAGCTGACCCTCGACTACCTCGACACCGCTTTGGACAAGGGTGGATTCGACTGGATCGCGGACTTCGCGGGCAAGCTCCCGATGGACGTCATCTCCGAACTGATGGGCGTGCCCGTGGCCGACCGCGCCGAATTGCGCCGGCTGGCGGATCTGGTGGTCCACCGGGAGCAGGGCGTGCTCGACGTGCCCGTCGCGGCGATGGAGGCGTCGCTGAACCTCGTCGCCTACTACGCGGACATGCTGGCGCAGCGCCGCGCCCACCGGACCGAGGACCTCACCTCGGCCCTGCTCGACGCCGAGATCGACGGAGACCGCCTCGACGACGACGAGATCATCGGCTTCATGTTCCTCATGGTCGTCGCGGGCAACGAGACCACCACCAAGCTGCTCGGCAACGCGCTGTACTGGGGCGCGAAGAACAAGACCGAGGTGGCCCGCGTCCTCGGCAACCCGGACGCAGCCCCCGGCTGGGTGGAGGAGACACTGCGCTACGACACCTCCAGCCAGATCGTCGCGCGCACCGCCGCCACCGACATCGACCTGCACGACAGCACCATCCGCGCCGGCGACAAGGTGCTGCTGCTCATCGGTTCGGCAAACCGCGACGCCGAGGTGTTCGAGGACCCCGACACGTTCCGCATCGGCCGCGACAGCGCGTCCGGGATCGCCAGTTTCGGTGGCGGCGTGCACTTCTGCCTCGGCGCGCACCTCGCGCGCCTCGAGGCGAACATCGCGCTCGAACAGTTCGCCGCGCGCGTCGCCGACTACGACGTCGACTTCGACCGCTGTGAACGCGTGCACTCCACCAATGTCCGAGGCCTCGCGGCCCTGCCCGTAGAGGTGACCCGGCGACATGCCTAGATTCGAGCCCAATCCGCCGCGCCGGCCCGCGATCGTCAGCGGCGCCTCCTCCGGCATCGGTACGGCCACCGCCTTCGCGCTCGCCGCCCTCGGCCACCCGGTCGCCCTCGGCGCGCGGCGCGTCGAACAGTGCGACGCCCTCGCGGAGAAGATCCGCGGCGAAGGCGGCGAGGCCTTCGCGCACTTCCTCGACGTGTCGTCCACCGAATCGGTCGACGAGTTCGTCGCCGCCGCCGAGAATGCCCTGGGCCCCACCGAGATCGTCCTGTCCGGCGCCGGCGACATGGATTTCCGGCTCGTGCACGAGATGGATCCGGGCCGGTTCGAGTTCCAGGTGAACGTCCACCTCGTCGGCACGCAGCGTCTCGCCCATCGCGTGCTGCCCGGGATGATCGAACGGCGCCGCGGCGACTTCGTCGTCATCGGTTCGGACTGCGCCGACGTCGCGCGGCCCCGCATGGGCGCCTACGTCGCCGCCAAGACGGGCCTCGAGGCGCTCGTGCGCCAGATGCGGATGGAACTCGAGGGCACGGGGGTTCGCGCGTCGGTGGTGCGTCCCGGCCCGACACAGACCGGGATGGGACTCGACGCCCCCGCGGAGATCATCGAGCCGCTGATCGCCGACTGGACCAGATGGGGCTTCGCGCGGCACTCCTACTTCCTCCGCACCTCCGAGATCGCGAACGCCGTCGTCGCCGTGGTCTCGGCCCCGCGCGGAACCCACCTGGTGCTGACCGAAGTGCAACCGGAAGCGCCTCTGCTGAAGGATTCTCGGGGAAAGGACCCTGAATGACCACGATCACCACCCCCACGCGTGTCTCGGGGGGCGAGCACGAACACGGCCACCTCGAGGAACTGCGCACCGACCCGATCGGCCTGATGCAGCGCGTCCGCGAGGAGTGCGGCGACGTCGGCGTCTTCCGGCTCGCCGACCGCAACGTCGTGCTGCTCTCCGGGGCTCGGGCCAACGAGTTCTTCTTCCGCTCCGCCGACGAGGACCTCGACCAGCAGGCCGCGTACCCGTTCATGAAGCCGGTCTTCGGGGAGGGCGTGGTCTTCGACGCCAGCCCCGAGCGCCGCAAGGAGATGCTGCACAACTCCGCGTTGCGCGGCGAGCAGATGAAGGGCCACGCCGCCACGATCGAACGCGAGGTCCGTGACATCGTCGCCGGGTGGGGTGACGAGGGTGAGATCGACCTGCTGGAGTTCTTCGCGGAGCTGACCATCTACACGTCCTCGGCCTGCCTGATCGGCAAGAAGTTCCGCGACCAGCTCGACAGCCGGTTCGCGAGCCTCTACCACGACCTGGAGAAGGGCACCGACGCGCTCGCCTTCGTCGACCCCTACGCGCCCATCGAGAGCTTCCGTCGCCGCGACGAGGCCCGCCGCGGGCTGGTCGCCCTCGTCGAGGAGATCATGGTCGACCGCATCGCGAACCCGCCCCAGGGCAAGGAGGATCGCGACATGCTCGACGTCCTCGTCTCCGTCAAGGACGAGGACGGCAAGGAGCGGTTCAGCGCGGACGAGGTCACCGGCATCTTCATCTCGATGATGTTCGCCGGCCACCACACCACGTCGGGAACGGCGGCATGGGCGTTGATCGAGTTGCTGCGCAATCCGGAGTACCTGCGCGGGGTCACCGACGAGCTCGACGTCCTCTACGCCGACGGCGAGGGCGTGAGTTTCCATGCGCTGCGGCAGATCCCGATGCTCGAGGCGGTACTCAAGGAGACGCTGCGGCTGCACCCGCCGCTGATCCTGCTGCTGCGCGTCGCGCGCGGCGATTTCGAGGTCGAGGGATACCGGATCGGCGAGGGGGACCTCGTCGGCGCTACCCCGGCGATCTCCAACCGCATCCCGGAGGACTTCCCCGAGCCCGATGCCTTCGATCCGGGCCGCTACCTCGATCCGCGGCAGGAGGACATCGTCAACCGCTGGACCTGGATCCCGTTCGGGGCCGGCCGGCACCGGTGCGTGGGCGCGGCGTTCGCCCTCATGCAGCTCAAGGCGATCTTCTCGGTCCTGCTGCGCGACTACGAATTCGAGATGACGCAGCCGGCCGACACCTACCGCAACGACCATTCCAAGATGGTGGTGCAGCTCGCGCAGCCGTGCGCCGTGCGCTATCGCCGTCGCACCCGGATGTAAGGACTCGCGCCGTGAAAGTGGAAGCAGACCTCGATCTGTGCCAGGGCCACGCGATGTGCTCGCTGGAGGCACCGGACGTCTTCGACGTTCCCAAGCACGGCCAGGTCCGGATCCTGATGGACGACATACCCGAAAAACTCTGCGGCGACGTCCGATCCGCCGTACTGTACTGCCCCACCCAGGCCCTCCGCATCGTCGAGGACTGATCCAGAGGAGACACGTCATGGCACCCTTCGACCGAGCGGAACTCGACGAGATGATCGAGCGCTGGATCGAGGCGAACAAGAAGGCCGAGGCAGCCGGCGACTGGAAGCCCTTGGCCGACATGTACACCGAGGACGCAACCTACGGCTGGAACTACGGTCCCAAGGACGACTTCATGGCCGTCGGGCGCGAGGAGATCCGCGAGCTCGCGCTCGGCCAGGAGATGGCCGGACTGGAGGGCTGGCAGTATCCCTACCAGCGGTTCGTCGTGGACGAGCGGACCGGCGACGTCATCGGCTTCTGGAAGCAGGTCGCCGACGCCACCCGCGACGACGGCTCGCACTACGAGGTGTACGGCTTCGGGGGCAGCTGGTTCCGCTACGGCGGGAACTTCCGATGGTCCTGGCAGCGTGACTTCTTCGACTTCGGGAACGTCTCCCACCTCTTCCTGGAGATGATCACGGGTAACGCCCTGTCCGACGGCATGAGCAAGCGGATCGAGCGGTCGACGTCGACGAAGCGTCCTCCAGGCTGGTATCCGGCCGGACAGGCGCCGGTTCCGCTGTGGTGAGCCCGGTGAACGTCCGCGACTCCTTCGCGGCGCTCTCCCGGGCCGACCTCGCCGTCCTCGTCCCCGAACTGCTCCTGTGCGGCCAGCTCATCGACCGCTCCGGGATGGCCCACCTGATCTCGGCGTTCGGACGGGAGGGGATGACCGAGGTTGCCGTCGAGGAGTGGCAGGCGTCGAGCCCGTGGTACACCCGGCGCATGCAGCGGGCCCTGCGGTACGAGGGCGACGGCGTCGAGACGATCTTCAAGGGGCTGCAGCTCGATATCGGCGCGCCCCCGCAGTTCATGGACTTCCGGTTCCGCGTCGACGATCACAATCACGGTGAGTTCCGGCTCGACCACTGCGGCGCGCTCATGGACGTCGAACCCATGGGCGACGCGTACGTGAAGGCCATGTGCCACGACATCGAGGACCCCACGTTCGACGCGACCGCCCTCGCCACCAACCCCCACGCCCGGGTGCGGCCGATCCACCGGCCGCCGCGCCGGCCGGCCGGCCGTCACCCGCACTGCGCGTGGACGGTGACGATCGACCCGTCGCACGTTCCGCCGCAGGCCGCGCCCCACACCGAGGCGATCGGTCGTACCGCTGCCGTCGCAGTGGAACTCAGCGCGATCGACCCGGCGGACGAGGGACTCGGCGACTACTCCGGCCCCCTGCTCTCCGACCTGCGGTTCGAGGACTTCTCGCACTCGGCCCTGGTGCGGATCGCGGAGGAGGTGTGCCTGCAGCAGCATCTGCTCACGCTGGGCTTTCTCCTCGGCGTGCGCAAACGCACGGACGAGGAAGCCGCGCTGGCCCTCACCCGCAAGCAGTTGACCGGTATCGCCGGCCTGGCGTCCGAGCGGATACGCGACGCCCTCGGCCTGCCGCGCGACTTCGAGGGGCTGGCGACGGTGCTGTCGGTCCACCCCGTGTTCGCGCCGAGGCAGTACGTCCGGCGCGACATCCGGTGGGAGCCGGACAGGCTGCACCTGCGCCTCGCGCGATCCGGCGGTGCCGACGTGGACGGGTCGTGGCCGACTCTGGTCGACGGGCACCACCTCGAGCCGCTGCAGGCGCTGGTGCGCGGCGTCGACCCGCACTTCACCGCACACGCGGTGTCCGAGGACGCACACGCGCTCACCGTCGAGGTGATCCGCGACGCCGAACCCGCGAAGGAGTGCGGCGAGGTGGCGATCACCCGGTTCAGCACCGGCGCGAACTTCACGTTCGCCGACCGGGGAATCCCCCTGCCGCTCACCGTCGTCTGAGCGCCCCGTCCGTTCCCATC
>NZ_JAALEH010000085.1:0-25552 GCF_011058195.1 Rhodococcus sp. 14C212
CGTCCCACCCCACCCCGGCCGGCACGAACGCCGGCGCCCGCCAGGCCTTCGTCCTTCTCCGGACCGTGTTCACGGTGGCCCCGATCGCCTTCGGTCTCGACAAGTTCGCGAACCTGCTCACCGACTGGGAGCGCTACCTCGCACCCTGGATCGACGACCTCGTCCCGGGCACCGCCCACCAAGCCATGCTCGCGGTCGGCGCGGTCGAGATCCTCGCCGGCATCATCGTCGCGATCAGACCCGCCATCGGCGGCTACGTCGTGGCCGCATGGCTGCTCGGCATCATCGTCGACCTGGTCACCCTCGGTGGCTACCTCGACATCGCGCTGCGCGACTTCGGATTGGCGGTCGCCGCCCTCGCCCTGGCCCGGCTGGCCACCGCCCCGGTGACCCGCCGCGGACACACCCCGAGCGCATCGTGAAACCGAGCCGCCGGCTCACGGACGCCCGACCGCGACCGTGGACCGGCGGCGGCAGCGACCTCCACACCGAAAGGTGACTCCGCCATGGACTGGGCCGGATGGGCGCTCTTCGGATCGGTGGCCACCACCGCCCTGACCGCAGTCATGATCGCCGCACAACTGGCCGGTTACAGCCGCCTGGATCTGCCGCTCGTGCTCGGCACCGCCGTCACCGCCGACCCGGATCGTGCCCGGGTGGTCGGATTCTTCCTCCACCTCGCGATCGGCCAGGCCTTCGCACTCGGCTACGCCGCCACCTTCGCGCTGCTCCACCGGGCGACGTGGTGGCTCGGCCTGCTGCTCGGCCTGCTGCACGTCGCGGTCGCCTTGACGGTCCTGCTGCCCCTGCTGCCGGGCGTGCATCCGCGCATGGCCTCCCATCGAGCCGGGCCGCGGAGCACCGCGGTCCTCGAACCGCCCGGACTGCTCGGTCTGAACTACGGCGCGCAGACCCCCGCCGTCGCCGTCGCCGCCCATCTCGTCTACGGCACCGCACTCGGCCTTCTCCTCCAGGTGCGCTGAAATGAACTTCAGGATAACCGGTTTCGACGAGAACGGGCTCGAGGACAGGGCGGGCGCCCAGACCCGGATCGGGGACTACGGCCTGCTGGGCGACACCCGCACCGCGGCGCTGGTCTCCGGCGACGGATCGCTCGACTGGCTCTGCGTGCCCCGGTTCGACGGAGATCCCGTCTTCGGCCGACTCGTCGGCGGAGCGGCGGCGGGGCGGTTCCGGCTCGGCCCCGAGGGGCATGCCACCGTCGTCCGGCGCCGCTACCGCACGCACACCGCCACGCTGGAAACCACCTGGAACCTCGGCAACACCCGGCTCACCCTGAGCGAGGCGATGATCGCGGAGGTGGCCGGACGGCTGCTCCCGGCGACCGTCCTCGTGCGGCGCCTCTCCGTCGAGGGCGACGCCGCGCGCGTCGTCGTCGAATTCGATCCGAGGCTCGGTGAACGGCACCGCCCCCCGAAGGTGCGGCGCGGTCCCGACCTCGTGTGCGAGTGGGGCTCGCTCGCCCTGTCCCTGACCTGCGATTCCGGCACCCCGATCACGCCGGGCCGGCCGACCTCGATCATCGTGGCCCCGCGGCATCCGGTCACCGTCGTCCTGACGGTGGCCCACCGCGAGCCGCTGATCCACCTCCCTCCTGCCGCGGCCTGGGAACTCGTGACCGAGGACGAGGCACGCTGGCGGGCGTGGACGGCGGAGATCGCTCACGATCTGCCCTGTCGTGAGGCCGTCGTGCGAAGCCTGCTGACGCTGCGGCTGCTCACGTATTCCCCTTCGGGGGCGCCGATCGCCGCCCCGACGACGTCGTTACCCGAGTGGCCCGGCGGGGTCCGGAACTGGGACTACCGCTACGCCTGGCCGCGCGACGCCAGCATCGGCGTCGCAGCCTTCCTGGGAGCGGGCAAGGTCGACGAGGCACGCGGGTTCCTCGGATGGCTCCTGCACGCCAGCCGCCTGCAGCGGCCCCGCCTGCCGGTCCTGTTCACCCTCGACGGCCGGCACGCCCCCGCCGAACGCCCCCTGCCGGGATGGCCGGGCTTCGCGGGCAGCGTACCCGTGCGGCTCGGCAACGACGCGGCCGATCAGCATCAGCTCGACGGCTACGGCTGGGTCGTCGACGCCGCGTGGACGTTCGTCCGGTCCGGTCGGCCGCTGAATTCGGAAACCTGGCGCATGGTCCGGGGATTCGCCGATCATGTCTGCGCACGGTGGCGCGACCCGGACGCCGGCATCTGGGAGATCCGGGGCGACGCCGACCACCACGTGCACTCCAAGATGATGGCCTGGCTGGCACTCGACCGTGCCCTGCGCATCGCCGAGACCCATCACCTGTCCAGCCGTCGCCGCCGGCGCTGGCTCGCGGCGCGAGACGAGCTCGCCGGCGAGGTGCTCGCCCGCGGCTTCGACCGGATCGGGAATCGGTACACCCGCACCTACGGGTCCCGTGACGTCGATGCCGCGCTGCTGGTGCTCCCCGTCCTGGGCATGGAGGATACGGACTCGCCCCGGGTGCGCGGCACGATCGACGCGATCCGCCGCGAGTTGTCGGCCGGGGGTCCTCTGCTCTATCGATATCCCCCCGGACAGGACGGGCTGCCCGGCGTGGAGGGCGCGTTCCTGCCGTGCTCCTTCTGGCTGGTCCAGGCGCTGGCCTTCACCGGTCGGCAGACCGAAGCCGGGGAGCTGTTCGAAACGCTGCTGCGGCACGCCGGCCCCCTCGGCCTGCTCCCGGAAGAGGTGGACCCGGGCACCGGCGCCTACCTCGGCAATTTCCCGCAGGCACTCACCCATGCCGCGGTGGTACAGGCCGCCCTCGCCCTCCGGGCTCACAGGGGAAGCCGATGAGTGGGACCTCCGAGACCTTCTCTCCCCGGCTCCGGTGTGGAACAGTTTCCTCATGGCGATCCGCACGATCGCAGGCGTCGCGGCAGCGGTGAGCGCATTCGTCTTCTACCGCCGGTGGCACCTGCGGTGGGGAGCGACGACCGCCGAGCGCGCCGGTGCGATGCCCGGCGACGACATCCTCTCCTCGGCGACGTTCACAGCGACCCGTGCCCTCACGATCGAGGCGCCGGCCGAGTGCGTGTGGCCGTGGATCGTCCAGGTCGGCTACAACCGTGCCGGCTTCTACTCCTACGACCGTCTCGACAATCTGGGGCGGCCCAGCGCGACGACGATCGATCCGCGCCTGCAGTGCATCGAGGTCGGCGACGTGGCGGCACCGATGGCGAGTCCGGCCACGGCGGCGACGTCCTTCCGGGTGCACTCCTTCGATCCGGGGCGCTGCCTCGTCTGGGCGAAGCCGGATTCGACGTGGTCGTGGCGCCTCGACCCCGTCGACGACGGGCGACGGACCCGGCTCGTGAGCCGGTTGAAGGCCTCCTACCGGCCCACGCCGTCGCTTCCACTCACCGTCGCGCTGATGGAACTGGCCGATTTTCCGATGATGCGCAGGATGCTGCTCGGCATCCGGGAACGCGCCGAACGCCTCGCCGGAGACGATCCCGCCTGCTCCCGGCAACGTCTGGAGGACACATGACTCGTACGACCGGCGACCTCGGCATGCTGCGGGCCGCGATGGAGGGCCCGGTTCTCGGACCCGGCGACGCGGACTACGACGAAGCGCGCACGGTGTGGAACGCCGACATCGACCGCCGCCCGGCCGCGATCGCACAATGCCGGAGCACCGCCGACGTGAAGGCGGCGATCGCCTACGCGACCGAGCACGGAATGGAGATGGCCGTGCGCGCGGGTGCGCACAGCACCGCGGGCGCCTCGGTCGTCGACGACGGCCTGGTGATCGACCTCGGATCGATGGATCACGTCGTCGTCGATCCGGAGAGCAGGCGAGTGCGGGTCGGCGGGGGCGCCCTGTTGCGCGACCTCGATGCCGCCACGCAGGCCCACGGGCTCGCCGTCCCGGCCGGCCTGATCAGTCACACGGGCGTCGCGGGCCTGACGCTGGGCGGGGGAATGGGCTGGCTCACCCGGCAGGCCGGATTGAGCATCGACAACCTCGAGTCGGCCGAGGTCGTCACGGCCGACGGCCGGATCCTGCGTGCCGCCGAGGACGAGAATCCGGACCTGTTCTGGGCGATCCGGGGCGGCGGCGGCAACTTCGGGGTGGTGACGGAGTTCGAGTTCCGCCTGCACGAGGCCGGCCCCGTCGTGCAGTTCGGGCTCCTGTTCTGGGGCCTGGATCAAGGTACCGAGGTGCTGCGGCTCGCCCGGGAGGTCGTCGGTACGCTGCCCCGCGAGCTGAACATCGTGATCGCCGGCGTGAACGCCCCACCCGCCCCGTTCGTGCCCGAGCAGTACCACCTCCAGCCCGGCTATGCCTTCCTGGTCACCGGTTTCGGAGCACCGCAGACGCACGAGGACGCGCTGGCGCGGATTCGGCGCGCTCTGCCACCGCTGTTCGAGTTCGTCACGCCGATGCCCTACGTCGACGTGCAGCAGCTGCTCGACGAGGGCAACGCGTGGGGCTTCTACTGCTACGACAAGGGCTGCTACGTCGAAGATCTCTCCGACGATCTGATCGCGACAGTCGTCGATCTTGTGCCGCAGAAGAACTCGCTCCTGTCGCTCCTGTTGTTCTACCGGCTGGACGAGGCGTACTGCGAAACGAGGGAGGACGACACCGCGTTCGGTGGCGGACGGACGCCCCGCTTCGCCGTCTTCATCGTCGGCGTCTGCCCCGATCCCGGTCTGCTGCCACCGGAGCGGGCCTGGGTGCGGTCCGTCTGGGAGGCCCTGCGCCCGTATTCGGTCGGCATCGGCGCGTACGTCAACTCCATGGCCGAATTCGAACAGGACCGGGTGCGCGCCGCCTACGGCCCCACCAAATATGCCCGACTGGCCGAGATCAAGGCGAAGTACGATCCGCACAACGTCTTTCACCGGAACGCCAACATCGTTCCCGACGTACGGCGCGCGTGACACCGGCGGATGATCGCCCCACGTCCGGTGGGACGTGGCCGGGCGACTACTCCCCCGACGGCCGATACGGATCGGTGATCTCACGGAGCAGGGTGAGCGCCTCGCGCAGCTGCTTCATCCGGCGCGCGCCGAGATGCTCGGTCCATTCGGCCTCGATCCGCGCCTCCTCGGCCCGGGCGACGCGGCCGGCCTCGGCGCCGCGCGGAGCGATCCGCACGAGTCGCGCGCGGGCGTCGGTGGGGTCGACCGTGCGTTCGACGTAGCCGGCCCGCTCGAGCTGGTCGACGAGGAAGCTCGCCGTCTGCTTGGCCACCTGGGCCTGTTCGGCGAGATCTGTCAGCCGGGTCCCACCGGGTCCGATCCGGGCGGCCACCCGCGCCTGGGCGAGCGTGATGTCGTCGTAGCCGGCGCGTCGCAGCGCCGCGAGGATGCGGTTCTCCGCCGAGCGCTGGGCGATGAACATCAGCACGGCGGCACTGAGGTCCTCTGCCATCATCCTCCCTTGCCGATAGTCCGATCATCGAACTATATTGGTACCAACATCGTACTGATTGTGCCCGTTCGGGAGGTGCGATATGCCCGGTGAACCGATCGTCGTGGACTTCTACTTCGACCCCGTCTGCCCGTACGCATGGATCGCGTCCCGGTGGTTGCTCGAAGTGGAGCGCCGGCGGCCGCTCGATCTGCGATTCCATGTGATGAGCCTGAAGATTCTCAACGAGAACCGCGTCGATGATCCCGCCTATCTCGCCCACATCGAACGCTCCGTCGGTCCGTCGCGGGTGGCCACGGCCGCTGCCGTCCACTTCGGCGAGGCGGTACTGCGGGACCTCTACACCGCGTTCGGCAACGCGATCTTCGATCGATGGCGCTACCCCGACCCGGACGAATACCGCACCGCGATGACCGGTGCGCTCGGGCGGACCGGTCTGCCCGTCCGGCTCTCGTCCGCCGGAGACTCGACCGAGTACGACGACGCGCTGCGCCGCAGCCACGACGCCGGAATGGCGCCCGTCGGCCGCGAGGCCGGCACACCGACCGTACACATCGACGGCGTCGCGTTCTTCGGTCCGGTGCTCAACTCGATTCCACGCGGCGACGACGCCGTGCGCGTCTTCGAGGGCGCGCGATTGCTGTCCGGCTTCGCGGACTTCTTCGAACTCAAACGCACCAGGACCCGGCCACCGGTGTTCCACTGAAACGGAAGGACCCAGCCGTGAACGACGACGAGGTGTGGGCTGCGATCGACAACGAGCGACGACGCACGGCCGACCTGCTCGAGCAGCTGTCCGACGACGAATGGACACAGCCGTCGCTGTGCGACGACTGGACGGTGCGCGACGTCGCGGCCCACCTGACCCTGCAGCAGCTGACCGTCGGGGACTGCGTCCGGATGGTTCTGCGTCATCCCGGCCCGCTGAACTCGATGATCTGCGCCGCCGCCCGCCGACGGGCGGCCCTGCCGACCGACCGGTTGATCGCGGACCTGCGCGCGACGATCGGTTCCCGCCGCCGCAACGTGGGGCTGACCAGCCTCGAGCCCCTGACCGATATCCTCGTGCACGGCCAGGACATCGCGATCCCGCTGCACCGCGACCTCGAGATGCCGGTGACCGCGGCGGCCGCGGCGGCCACCCGCGTGTGGTCCTTCGGCGGCAAGGGCAAGGCCCGCGTCAACCGCTCCCTTCCCCTGCGCGGCTACCGGCTCACCGCCACCGACGTCGAATGGTCGGTCGGGGAGGGGCCGGAGATCCGGGGGCCGATCTCCGCGATCCTGTTGCTGCTCACCGGCCGTCGCGTGGCGCTGCCCCGGTTGTCGGGTGCGGGCGTGGACGACCTGCGTGCGCGGGTGTCGTCCGGGTGATCCGGGCTCAGGACGAGCCGCGGCGCTCCCACGCCGCGGTGATCTCGGGATATCCGGCCGTGATCTCGTCGAGCCGCTTCTCGGATGCGGTCTCGATCTCGGCGCGGTGCCGCTGCGCCGCCACCAGGGATCCGTCGAATTCCCCAGAGATCGGCACCGGGCTCCGGTCGCCGGGGCCCGGGGCACTCGTCTCCAGGGCACCGATGATCTCGTCGAGCCGCTGGGCCACGGACCTGCGCTTGTCGTCGTTGTGCGTCTCCATATGGCATGGCATACCCGTCCCGCTGCGCGCCACACCGCGGTTCGACGAGTTCTCAATCCAGATGGGAGTGTTCACCTATGCCGTATTGCCCCGGCCCGAACACAGATCGGCGGAGTCGACCGGACGGTAATCCCACCGAGCGACACCCGGCGATCACACGGATCCGGATCTGTCGTCGTAGCCCGGTCGGCCAGGAGTTCACGAGTTGGTGGACACGCTGGAACGACACCCCCAGTACCTCGCCGATGTCGCGGAGAGTTGCGCCGCGCTCTTCGAGCGCTCACAGTGGTCGCGAGATCGGTTGCGAGATAGCTGAATTCGATCGCCTCGACATCCGCGGCCTTACCCCGCGCCGACCGCCCCGGCGGCGGCGATCCGGTCCGCCGGCAAATGGGTCGACGACGGCTGCGAGAGCCCGGCGGTGACGACGACGATGCGGCGGCTCATCGGGCGTCGGCCTCCTCGGCGGCGGACAGATCCACCTTTGCGGGAACCACGAGGCGGTGCGGGGAATCCGGGCCCGCGGCGACGAGCGAGGCGTGCGCCGGGGGCTCCGACGGCACGTGCGCCGGGCGGCGTCGTTCGAACTCGGTGCGCAGCACGGGCACGACCTCGCGGCCGAGGATCTCGATCTGCTCGAGCACCACGTCGAGCGGCAGGCCGGCGTGGTCCATGAGGAACAGCTGCCGCTGGTAGTCGCCCGCGTAGTCGGCGAAGCCCAGGGTGCGCTCGATCACCTGCTCGGGGGTGCCGACGGTGAGCGGGGTGGTCGCGGAGAAGTCCTCGAGCGACGGTCCGTGACCGTAGACGGGGGCGTTGTCGAAGTACGGCCGGAAGACGCGCTTGGCCTGCTCCTCGGTCTCCGCCATGAACACCTGGCCGCCGAGACCGACGATCGCCTGGTCGGCGGCGCCGTGGCCGTACTGCTCGAACCGGGTGCGGTAGAGGCCGATCATCTGCTGGATGTGTTCCCGGTTCCAGAAGATGTTGTTGTGGAAGAAGCCGTCGCCGTAGAACGCGGCCTGCTCGGCGATCTCCGGCGAACGGATCGAGCCGTGCCACACGAACGGCGGGGTGTCGTCGAGCGGCCACGGGGTCGAGGTGTAGCCGCGCAGCGGGGTGCGGAACTTGCCTTCCCACTCGAGTGCCTTCTCCCGCCACAGGCGGCGCAGCAGGTGGTAGTTCTCGATCGCGAGCGGGATGCCCTGGCGGATGTCCTTGCCGAACCACGGATAGACCGGGCCGGTGTTGCCGCGGCCCATCATGAGGTCGACGCGGCCGCCCGAGAGGTGCTGCAGCATCGCGAAGTCCTCGGCGATCTTCAGCGGATCGTTCGTCGTGATCAGCGTCGTGGCCGTGGAGAGGATCAGTTTCTCGGTCCTGGCGGCGATCCAGCCGAGCATGGTGGTCGGCGACGACGGGACGAACGGCGGATTGTGGTGCTCGCCGCTCGCGAAGACGTCGAGCCCGACCTCCTCGGCCTTCAGCGCGATCTTCGTCATCGCGACGATGCGTTCGTGCTCGGTGGGTACGCGGCCCGTGGTGGGGTCGCGGGTCACGTCGCCGATGGTGAAGATGCCGAACTGCACGATGAGCCTCCGTCACTAGTTGATTACTCAACTATACGAACCGGTGCGATGCGGCCGCTATTCCGGCCACCCGTACACCGGCGTGGCACCCGACCGAGAGTCGCGATGTGATCGCCACGACGGGGCACGGGAGCGTGACCGTCTGCCGGGCCCACGATTCGGACCCGCCCGCAAAGCAGGCCGAGGCACGATGGGTCGGTCGGCATCGACGCCGGCGCGCCCGACCGCACAGGGTCGGCCGTCCACGGCCGGAAGTCACGAGGGAGGCACGGACATGGAGCATGTCGACCGCGACGCCCTGGACGCCCAGCGCGGCCATTGGCAGCGCACCTACCGCGACAACCCGACGATGTACGGGCCCACGCCGAGCGAGCCTGCCCGGCGCGCCCTCGAGCTGTTCGACCGCGAGCAGGTGCATGACGTCCTCGAACTCGGCGCCGGCCAGGGCCGGGACACGCTGGCCTTCCTCCGGGCCGGGTTGTCGGTGACCGCGCTCGACTACGCGACCGAGGGCCTCGGCGAACTCCGGCGCGTCGCGGCCGAGGCCGGCGTGGCCGACCGGCTCACGACCCGCGTGCACGACGTGCGGGAACCCCTGCCCGTCGCCGACGCGTCCGTCGACGCCGTCTACAGCCACATGCTCTTCAACATGGCCCTCACCACCGAGGAGATCGACGCGCTCGGCACCGAAGTGCATCGGGTGCTCCGCCCGGGCGGCTGGCACGTCTACACCGTGCGGCACACCGGCGACGCCCACTTCGCCACCGGGACGGACCGTGGCGACAACCTGAGCGAGCACGGCGGCTTCGTCGTCCACTTCTTCGATCGGACCCTCGTCGAGCGTCTGGCGCAGGGTTTCACCGAACCGCAGGTGGAAGCCTTCGAGGAAGGCGACCTGCCGCGGCGACTGTGGCGCGTCACGCAGCAGAAGATCCGCCCCACGGCGGCGGGATGACACCCGTTCGCGCATTTCGCGCCCCCGGACACCCGCCGGACGCGAGGATGGGCGGCATGGTCGGCATGGTCGGCAGGCTCGCCCTCGTAGCGCTGATCGCGGCGTGCAGCATCGCGACCGCCGCACCCACGGCGGTCGCCGAACAGCGTGCCCCGGAGGCTCCGACCGGCCCGCCGCAGAGCACCTTCGGGGCCGCGCTCGCCTACTCGCTGGCCCATCCCGGCGTCGTCCCGGCCGGGACGAACGATGTCGACTGCGTGCCCACACCGGCGCACCCCGAGCCGGTGGTGCTCGTCCACGGCTTCCTCGAGAACTCCTACGCCAACTGGGCCGGGTTGGCACCGGCGCTGAAGGCCGAGGGCTATTGCGTGTTCGCACTCGACTACGGCGCACCCGCCGGCGAGCCGTTCAAGGCGCGCGCACCGATCCCGGACGGCGCCGCCGAGCTGGCGGCGTTCGTCGATACCGTCCTGGCGGAGACCGGCGCCGAGCGGGTGAGCATCGTCGGCCACTCCAAGGGCGGTGCCGTCCCCCGGTGGTACGTGCGGTTCTACGGCGGGGCGGACAAGACCAGCCGCATCGTCGGGCTGGCGCCGGCGAACTACCCGTCGCTCGGGCCGCCGTCGGCCGCGCAGGATGCCGTACTCGCCGAGCTCAACGCCGGCAGCGACACCGTCGAGGGCGTCTCCTACACGGTCGTCGCCACCAGATACGACCAGGTGATCATCCCCTACACGGCGTCGTTCCTCACCGGGCCCGGCGCGCAGAACATCCTGCTGCAGGACGTGTGCCCCGCGAACACCGCCGACCACGTCTCGATCCCCTACGATCCGGTCGCCGAGCAGCTGGTGCTGGCCGCGCTGGACCCGTCCGGGGCGCGGCCGGTCGTGTGCTGAGCGCCGCCCCTACCCGCCGGGCAGGCGCCGCGTTCCGCCGATGACGAGGGTGACCTCCACGTCGACGTCGCGCAGCCCCGCCTGGTTCAGGGCGTCGCGCAGGGTCGCCGCATCCGCCTCGGGCGGCGGCCCGAGCGCCTCGATCCACAACACGGACTCCCGGAATCCGATGTCGGTGATCACCCAGCCCTGTTCCTGCGCCCACTGCTCCGCGACGGGGGCGACGTCGGCCTTCAGCGTCTCCTGCCGGATCATCCGGGTGCTGGACACACCCAGGGGGACCGCGACGAGCACGACCGCGGCGACGACCGTGAGCACGCTGAGGCCACGCAGGTCCCCGACCGTACGGCCGGCGCGGTGCGCCGCCCCCCGCACCCCCGCCAGCAGGAAGACCAGGGTGCCGGTGGCGACGATCGCGGCGACGTTGGTGGCGAACAGCAACAGCGCCCCACCGGCCTGCCGCGTCGCGCCGGACTCGAGGGTCAGGCCCACCACCGCGAGCGGTGGCACGAGCGAGATCGCGATCGCCACCCCGGGCAGGGTGTCGGACACATCGCGCCGCACCAGCGCGAAGGCCCCGACCGCACCGGTGGCCAGGGCGGCGACGAGGTCGATCATCCGCGGCGCGACCCGTCCCGCCACCTGGCTGTTGTTCTGCGCGAGCACGTCCAGCGGATCGAGCAGGCCCACCGCGAATCCGGTCGCGACCACCGCGGCCGATCCGGCCACGACGAGCAGCGCGGAGGCGATCAGGTTGCGGTGGTCGTTGAGGACGACGGCCAGCGCCGTCCCGACGATCGGCGTCATCAGCGGCGCCACGATCATGGCGCCGATGACGGTGGCGGTCGAGTCCGCGACGACGCCCGCGGAGGCGATGACCGCGGCGAGCACGAGCAGGGTCCAGAACGTCGCGCGCCGGGAACGGGGCCGGTCGTCCTCGGACAGGAACAGGGTGGACGTCATCCGCTCGATGTCCTCGGTGGTGGGTCTCACGAAAGCCTCCTGGTGCGTCGTTCCGCGAGTGCATCACAGCAGACGCCGCGTGCCCACAGGATCGGGACACCGGTCCCTTCCGTCCGGGACACCGGTCGCGACACGATATCCCGCACCGGACGGAGGAGGACGCACGCGGTGACGACGGACGAGGCGGCGGCGACACGACCCTCGACGCTGATCGCTGCCCTCCCGCACCGCTACCGCGCCGTGCTGCACCTGCGCATCGCGTGTGGCCTGTCGATCACCGACACGGCCTGTGCCCTGAACACCGATGCCGCCTCCGTCCGGCTCGCCCAGCACCACGCCCTGAACCTGCTCCGGCAGCAGCTCGGCCACGCCCGGAACATGTCGGACCCCCGGCGCACACTGATCACAGAACCGGGGACCACCTCGCCCGGACGTACCGAGGAGGAGCGAGTGCCATGGACACGGGGTGTGGGGCCTTCTTCAGCTGGACCTCACGACGGGTGACGTTGCCGCACTGCCTGCGTGCCGTCGCGGCGGGAACACCCGCGCGGTCCGGGCTGACTCTCGATCACCGGCTCGCCTCGGGCACCGTCCGTGGCCGGCTGCTGGTCTATCACGACGCCGACGACGACGCCGACTACGTGGCCCTGCTGGTCGGCGACGTGGCCGGATCGGACGACGTGCCCGTGCGGGTCGTCGACGAGGAGCGACTGCTGGTGGAGGGCGCGCGCAGCACCGAGCCGGTGGAGATCCTCGTGGGCGCCCCCGACGCCCGCGACCCGGATGCCGAGCAGCGCGAGCTCGACCGGCAGCTGTGCCTGGGCGGCCCCGTGCGTTCCATGCTCGCGCATTCCGGTGCCCGTTCGGTCACCGTGGACTGGTGCGCGGTGGCTGCGGCATAGCTCGTGCGGAAAGAACTTGACCTCGAGTCGACTCGAGGTTGAACGATGAGCAACGTCAGTTCATCGGCCCTTCCGGAGGACACCATGAGTGTTGTCAAGCCTCTCGACCGCACCACCACGTCGACCCTGCCCGCCTTCTCGCTCAGCCGTCCGATGGCGGTGCTCGTCCCGGTCGTCGTGGCTCTCGTCGCCAACGTCGCACTGTGGCTCGTCGGCCTCGCCGCCGGCGGCTCGTTCGAGGTGACCAACGGCGGCACCGTCGAAAGTGCCGCCCCGGGCGGCGTTCTCGTCATGACCGTCGTCCCGCTCACCGTCGGCATGGGTCTCGCGGCGCTGCTCAGCCTGCGCTGGTTCGGCATCGTCCGCGTCGCCGAGGTCGTCGGCGCGGTGGCCGCGCTCGGCACCATTGCATCGACGATCGTCGCCGACTTCGACACCCCGAGCACGATCACGCTGGCGCTGATGCACGTGGTGATCGCACTTGTCGTCGTCGGGGGGCTCGAGGCGATGCGCAACCGCATTGCAGCCCAGCGGTAACCACCGGGGCGACGCAACCGTCCCGGGCAACCGGCCCGAAGGTCCCGATTGTCGAGGGACCTTCGGGCCGCCGCCGCATCCTCCGACGGCGGTGACCGACGGCACGGAGACCGACGCGTCTTCCGTTCCTCCCCAGGCACCTTCGCAGCGATGCGGCAACCGACTGCAGGTGGTGCCGGTCGCACACGCGGCGCAGGCGTTCGTCCACAGCATTTGTCCACAGGACCGAAGTACCCGACCGGCCGGGACGTACGTCCCGAGATCCGTTCCCCTGCCGACCGTTCCGGACACACGGCGATTCGCGACAAGCAGCATTCCGCCCTAGAGTCGCTCCCGGTGCGACGCGTCCGGCCTGCGCCGCGCCGCACACGGACAGGATCGCGGAGGTGGCGGACATTGTGGACCCGAGACTGTGTGCGCTGATCCACGGTAACGTCGAGGCCGTGTCCGCCCGCCCGGACGGCCTGCAGACCCTGTCGAAAGCCTTCTACGCCAACCTGTTCGCGCGTCATCCCGAGACCCGGCAGTACTTTCCCGCCGCCATGGGCGAGCAACGCGAACGCATCCTGCACGCCGTCGTCCACGTGGTGGACCGGCTGAGCCGGCCCGAGACCGTCGTCCCGTTCCTCGAGCAGCTCGGCCGCGACCACCGCAAGTACGGGATCGAGCCGTGGCAGTACAAGGCGCTCACCGAGGCCCTGATCGATGCGGTGGCGCAGGCCGCCGGCGACGACTGGACCACCGAGCTCGACGACGCGTGGCGCCACGCGCTGCACCTCGTCGCCACCACGATGACCGAGGCCGCGGCCGCCGAAACCGGCCCCGCCGCCTGGGTGGGCACCGTCGTGGAGCACCGCAGACCGCTCGACGACGTCGCTGTCGTGCGCCTGCGACTCGACCAGCCGATGGTGTACGAGCCGGGACAGTACGTGAGCGTGCAGGTTCCGGGCCGGCCGCGCATGTGGCGTTACCTGTCGCCGGCGACGCCGCCGGACGCGGACGGCGCCGTCGAGTTCCATGTCCGTCGCGTCTCCGGCGGCTGGGTGAGCCCGTACATCGTCAGCCACGCCCGCGTCGGCGAGACGTGGGTGCTCGGCTCACCGATCGGCGCCCTGGGGGCGGAGACGATGCGGCCCGGCCCCGGTCGGCCGCGCCCGCTGCTGATGATCGCGTCGGGGACCGCGATCGCCCCGATGCGGGCCCAGCTCATGGCCCTCGCCCGGCGTCCCGCCACGCGGGCGGTCACCGTGTTCTACGCCGGGCGCTACCCCTGCGACCTCTACGACCTGCCGACCCTGTGGCACCTCGTCCGCACCAACCCGTGGCTGACGGTCGTCCCCGTGACCGAGTCGTCGACCAACCCGTGGTGGTTCACCGGCGCCACCGATCCGCCGGCCGGCCTGTCCCTCCTGGAGGGCCCGGTGAGCCGGTGCGTCGCCGAGGCCGGGGACTGGTCGGGGCACGACGTGCAGATCGCCGGGTCCCCCGCCATGACCCAGGCGACCAAGTTCCGGCTGCAGGCCGCCGGCGTGCCCGTGGACCGCATCCGCCACGACCCGCTCTACTGACGTCCACGCCCGGTCAGGACCGGTTGAGCCGCGCGATCCGGCCGCTGAGGACCGTGGCGAACGCGCACCACACCGCGTACGGACCGAGCGCGGCCCCCGCCGCCGGCTTCGCGAGGGCCGCGCGGCGCGCGAGGTCGGCGCTGCTCACCGTGAGCGCTCCGGCGACCACCGTCGCCGGCACGAGCCGATGCGCCTTGAAGAACACCCACGACCAGGACGCGTTGAGGACCAGGTTCACCGCGAGGGCGGCCCGGTAGTAGGTGGCCTCGTCGACCCGCGCCTCCGATTCGAGTTCGTCGATGGCCACCGCGGAACTCACCGCGATGTCGCCGTACAGTGCCGTCCACACGACGGGGAAGACCGCACCCGGCGGCTGGAACGACGGCTTTCGCAGTCGCCGGTACCAGCGCGTGTCCGCGTCCCGTGAGGCGATCGATCCCGCCACCGCCGTCGCGGCGGTCGCCGCGGTCGTTCCGAGCAACGTGCGGCCGAACATGCTCGACATACCTGCTCTCCTTACTCTCGCCGTCGGCGAGGTCGTCACATCGCGAGGTCGTGGATCTGGGGGAAGGGCCGCTGCGGATGCGGGGGCGAGGGCTCGGGATCCGGTTCCGGCGGGAACGGCGGCTGCGGCTCCGGTGGGGTCGGCACCGGATTCGGCTCCGGCGGGAACGGTGACGGCGGCGTGGGCGTCGGCGGGATCGGCGGGGCGGGCTCGGGCGAGCCCGGCTCCGTGTCCGGGTCCGGTCCGGTCAGGCCGGGGACGATCATGGCGGGTCACTTCCGATCATCGGCGAGCGGTGTTCCGGGTATACCCGGTGCGGCGGCGGCGCAACCCCCCGGTCCGGCACGTCAACGGCGGGCCGTCGCGCCCTCCGCCCGCGGATCCCAGCGGAAGGCCCGCGTCGCGACGATCGCGGCGGCCACGAGCCATGCGGTCATCACCGCGAGTCCACCCCACAGGATCCTGGGGCCGGACGGATCCAGGGCTGCGGCAACCGAATTCGCGAAGTGCTTGAGCGGGAAGACCGAACCGGCCGTCTGCATCCACGCCGGGGTGTCGCCGAGGAGGAAGACGTCGGAGAAGAACGCGAGCGGCAGGAGAATCGCCAATCCGACCGCGGAGACCGCCTTGCTGCCCGGCAGCACCGCCGCCAGAGCGAAACCGCACGCGGCCAGCGTCGCGGTGCCGAGCACCACCACCGCAGCGGCGAGCAACACGCCGGGCCCGGACAGGACGACGCCGAAGAAGACGAGACCGACAGCCATGACGAGGGCGGCGGTGACCAGAGCGATCCCCAGCGTCGACACGGTGTGCCCGGCCATGAAGCCGACCGGCCCGAGCGGCGTGCCGCGCAACCGCTTCAACACCCCACGGTCCCGGGCCCGCACCACCGCCTCGGGCATGTTGACGAAGGCGGTGACCGCTGCGCCCCACGCCGCCATGCCCGCCGCCGAGGACAATTCCGGCGGCACCCCGTCGGCGGCGGCGACCCCGTCCGGCAGCACGGCCATGATGAAGGCGTACAGGCCGACCGGCAGGGCGACGGCGAAGAAGACCCATCCCGGGTCGCGCGCGGCCGCTCGCGTGGCCCAGCCGACCTGGCCGAGGACCAGCCGGGCCGTGGAGGGCCGTCCGGGCGCGTCGGCATCGACGGCCCGGTCCCGTCGCGACGCAACAGCCGGGGCGGGCGCGCGCCCGGTGCCGCCCCGCGCGGGGTCCCAGCCGAAGGCGCGCACCGCGACGAGGGATGCGGCGAGCGTCCACGCCGCCATCACAGCCAGCGCACCGGGATCCCAGCCGCCGCCGGAGGCGAACGGATCGAACTGCCCCTGCAGCGCCTGGTTGAACGGCTTCAGCGGGAAGACGGACGCGATCGAATCCGCCCACCCCGGCAGGTCGCCGACGATGAAGAGCCCCGAGAGGAACCCGAGCGCCACGGCGCCGGCGATCGACACGGCCTCCGCGACGGCGGCGGACGGGGACAGCGCGGCCACGGCCAGCCCGAGCGCCGCGAAACAGGCGATCCCCACGGCGATCGTCACGACGGTGGCCGGTGCGGTGCGCCACAGGATCTGCACGTCGTAGGCGAGCGCCCCGACGATCAGCATCGTCAGCACCGAGCACAACGCGAACACCACGGCGCCCCCGACGCGGCCGGCGAGGTAGATCCAGGCGGGCAGGGGGGTTCCGCGCACCCGCTTCAGCACCCCCTGCTCCCGCGCGGTGGCCAGTGCCGTCGCCACGGTCGGCCAGGCGGCGTAGAGCACGCCCATCACCACAGCGGTGGGCGTGACGAACTGCATCACGCGCACGCCGCTGTTCTCGTCCACGGTGGCGTTACCGGCGAGGAACCCGATGACGACCAGCCAGGTGAGGGGGAACAGGAAGGTGAAGACGAAGACGACCCGCACACGCCACAGGTCCACGACGGTGTGGCGCAGCTGCTCGGCGAGCAGGCCGGCCACGGCCGGGCGCCCGGTCCGTGCGGCGGTCCCGGGGAAGCTCACGACGACACCTCCGCCGAGCGGGCGATCTCGCGCCGCAGGTCGTGCCGGGCCACCAGCTCGAGGTAGACGTCCTCGAGGGACGGGCGGGCGACGGTCAGGGCGGGCAGTTCGAGTCCGCGGTCCTGGGCCCAGCCGGTGAGCCGACGCAGCGCCGCGGTCGGGGTGGACGTGCGGAGCTGCCACTCCGCGCCGTCGGTGGCCAGCGGTCCGCCCAGGTCGGGCAGCTCCGACGGTGCCGCGCCGGGCGGCAGTCGGAAGCTCACCACGGCGGCACTGCCCTGTTCGCCGCCGATCTCGCCGGGCGTACCCACGGCGATCATCCGTCCGGCGACGACGATGCCCACCCGGTCCGCGAGGTGCTCCGCCTCGTCCATGTAGTGGGTCGTGAGCAGGACGGTCTTGCCGAGGCCCCGCAGGGACTCGACGAGATCCCAGGCGCGGCGCCGGGCGGCGGGGTCGAACCCGGTGGTCGGTTCGTCGAGGAACAGCAGGTCGGGGTCGCCGACGAGGCCGAGTGCCAGGTCGAGGCGGCGGCGCTGGCCCCCGGAGAGGGTCTCGACCTTGGCGTCGCGCTTGTCGGTCAGGCCCACCAGCTCCACGACGTCGTCCACACCCAGCCGGCGCGGATACAGGGACCGGTAGTGGCGGACGAGCTCCCGGACGGTGAAGTGCTCCTCGAAACCGGCCTCCTGCAGGACGATTCCGATGCGTTCGCGAAAGTCCCGCCCCCCGGTCTCCGGGTCGAATCCGAGCACGTCGACGTGTCCGGACGTGCGCCGGCGGTGTCCCTCGAGAATCTCGACGAGGGTGGTCTTGCCCGCACCGTTCGGTCCCAGCAGCGCGAAGACCTCACCGGCCCGCACCGCGAACGACACCCCGTCGACGGCCCGCACGTCTCCGTAGTGCTTGTGCAGATCCGTGACTGTGACGACATCCATGCGACTCCTCCCCTTCGGTCCCATCGTGCGCGTGCGGCGGGATGCCCGCACCCCGAACGCCCCGCGGGCTCACCGTCGGCGACGGCGCACCCGCTTGTACACGGAGTCGACCACGAGGACCGCGGGGATGCCCAGCAGCGCGACACCCAGCGCCTCGAGCGGCGGAACCGCGTGCCCGAGAACGTCGGCGACCGGGCCGACACCGAGGAAGACGACGAGGGCGACGAGTTCGGCGAGCACGGCCCACAGCAGCAGCCGGTTCGAGCCCCACCCGAGCTGCCACGGCGGCCGGGTCGCGCTGCGGCAGGCGAACGCGGCGCCCACCTGACCGAGGACGACGGCGGCGAACGCGGCACCGGAGGCCGCGAGAAGCGCCGTCCCGGTGGGAAATTCGCCCCCGGGGCGCCAGCCCGCGACGAGCAGCGCCACGAGGAACGCGCTCATCTCGACGATCGCCTCGGTCGGCCCGAGCACGCCGAACACCCGGACCAACAGGGTCCCGTCGACGAGGTGGCGGCGTTCCGGTGGGCGTTTCAGCGTGTCCCGGCTCGGGGGCTCGCCGCCGAGGGCGAGCGCCGGCAGCAGATCGGTGCCGATGTCGATGCACAGGATCTGCAGCACCCCCAGGGCGAGCGGGAACTGCCCGCCCGACAGGCCCCACAGCGCGAAGGGCGTCAGTTCGGCCACGTTGGAGGTCAGGTGATAGCTGAGGAAGCGGCGGATGTTGGCGTAGGTGGCACGGCCCTGTTCCACCGCGGTGAGGATGGTCGCGAAGTCGTCGTCGAGCAGCACCAGATCGGCGGCCTCGCGCGCGACGTCCGTGCCGCCCTCACCCATCGCCACCCCGATGTCGGCCTGCCGCAGGGCCGGTCCGTCGTTGACGCCGTCACCGGTCATCGCCACCACGTGGCCGCGGTCCTGCAGGGCCCTGGCCACGCGCAGCTTCTGCTCGGGCGAGACACGGCTGATCACGATGCCGTCCCGGTCGAGCAGGGCACCGAGCAGCTGATCGTCCTCGGGCAGGTCCTTCCCCTGCACCACCCGGCCCGCGGGCCCGAGCAGCCCGATCTCACGGGCGATGGCGCGCGCGGTCTCGGGATGGTCGCCGGTGAGCATCGCGACCTTGATGCCGGCGCCGCGGGCGGCCCGCAGCGCGGCCGGGACGGCGGTCCGCGGCGGATCCTCCATGCCGAGCAGGCCGAGGAGTTCGAGGTCGCGTTCGGCGAGGTCCGGGTCGGTCTCCGGGCCGGGATCGGCCAGGGTCCGGCGGGCGACGGCGAGCACCCGCAGGCCCCGCGACGCCATGTCCGCGAGCGCCTCCTCCGCCCGGTCGACGAGCTCGCCCGGCTCGGCACAGCGCGGAAGCACCGCGTCCGGGGCGCCCTTGAGAAGCAGCCGCCCGCCCACGATCACCGATTCGCGGCGGCGCCGGGGATCGAACACGAACCGGCGGGTGACCGGCCCCGGCTGTGCGCCGGGACCGGCGAGACGGGCCGCGAACGCGGCGATCGCCGCCTCCATCGGGTCGCCGACCGCCCGCCACTCGTCGTCGTCGAGGGTGATCCCGCCCTTCGAGGCGGCCGCGCCGGCGAGACCGGCGGTCGCGGCCGCCGCCACCGCCGACTCCGGGCCGGTCACCGCACCGGTGGGCGCATACCCCTCCCCGCGCACCGCGACGGTCCCGGCCGGGGTCCACGCCTCGACGACGTTCATCTGGTTCTGGGTGAGCGTGCCCGTCTTGTCGGTGCAGATGAACGTCGTCGAACCGAGGGTCTCGACGGCCTCGAGGTTGCGCACCAGCGCGTTGTCGCGGGCCATGCGCTGCGCCCCCATCGCCAGCGACAGCGTCACGGTGGGCAGCAGCCCCTCGGGCACGAGGGCGACGGTGATGCCCACCGCGAAGAGGAAGGCGTCCTGCCAGGAGATCCCCACCAGGAGAGACACGGCGAAGAACACCGCGCCGACGCCGACGGAACCGAAGGCGAGCGTCCGGACGATGCGCTGGATCTCCCGATCGAGCGGGCCGGGTGGACGTCGCACCGACGTGGTCAGGGCCGCGATACCGGCGAGGCGGGTGTTCGCACCCGTGGCCGTCACGATCCCTTCGGATTCGCCCTCGGCGACGAACGTTCCGGCGAACACGGCCGCGCCGGCCGTGCGGAGCACCGGTTCGCTCTCCCCGGTGAGGGTGGATTCGTCGAAGGTGCAGCGGCCCGCGACCGCGAGGGTCAGATCGGCCGGGACCCGGTCGCCGCCGGTGAGCACGACGACGTCGCCGACCACCAGGTCACGGGCGTCGACGGTGCGCAACGCCCCGTCGCGCCGCACGACGATGGTGGTGGGCAGCAGCTCCCCCAGGCGTTCGGCGGCCTTCTCGGCGCGCTCCTGCTGCACGAAGGCGAAGATGCCGTTGACGACGATCACCACGATCACGGCGATGCCCAGCTCCGGCATGCCCGCGACGAACGCGAGGGCCGAAGCGAACCACAACAGCAGCGCGAAGAAGTGCGTGAGCTGCGCGATCAGCCTGCGCCACCACGGCACCCGACGCGCGGCCGGAAGCTGGTTCGGCCCGTCCCGGCGGAGCCGCGCGGCGGCCTCCCTGCCGGTGAGCCCGTCGCTGTCCAGCAGCCGCGCACCGGAATCTGCCTGCACACCGCCTCCTCGCCCACGGGATCGACGTGTCACCGCGACGAGGAGCGGGTACAGCACGCCGGGACCGGTCCCGCCGCTGCGGCAGCCCCAGCGTATCGGCATCCGGGCCGGGCCGCGGGACGTCGCGGGACACGGCTGCGCCCCGCCGGTTCCGTGCCGGCGGGGCGCAGTCGATCGTCCGTCAGGCGTGCTCGAGGCGGATGCCCTTGGTCTCCCTCATGAAGACGCAGGCGATGCCGGTCAGCACGCACAGCACCATGATGTACACGCTGAACGCCCATCCGAGGCCGCGGCCGATCAGGAGCTGATTCAGGTACGGGGCGGTTCCACCGAACACCGCGACGGAGAACGAGTACGCGAAGCCGATCGCCTGGGTCCGCAGCCGGGTGGGGAAGCTCTCCGACAGCGTCGCCGACAGCACCGACGCGGGGACGGACACGACGAGCAGCGCGACGGTCGTCGCGACGAGCAGGGTCCATCCGGCCGAGGAGATCATCATCGTCAGCGGCAACTGCAGCACGAGCATCAGGCCGGCGAACGCGAACAGCATCGGGCGGCGGCCGATCCGGTCGGACAGCATGCCCCAGAAGGGCAGGGAGACGAGCGCGATCGACTGGGCGATCACCGACATCCAGTAGGCGACGTCGGGATCCATCCCCTGCTGGGTGATGGCGTAGGTGGAGACGTACGACGTCCAGGTGTAGTGGGCGGCGGTGATGCCCGAGGTCATGCCGATCATCAGCAGGATCGCGCGGACGACGGTCTTCCGCGGGATGCGCGGCTGCTCGTCCTGCTCCTGGTGAGCGTCGAACACGTCGCTCTCGTCCATGCTGCGACGCAGGTACAGGGCGACCAGGGCCAGGCACGCGCCGATGAGGAACGGGATGCGCCAACCCCAGTCGGCGACGGCGGTTTCGGAGAGCGACGAGGTGACGGCGCCACCGATGCTGTAGGCGAGGACCGAGCCACCGAAGATCGCGATGAAGGCGACGCTGCCCCACATCCCGCGACGGTGCGGCGGGGCGATCTCACCGACGTACGAGTAGGCGGTGGCCGATTCGCCGCCGTGGGCGAAGCCCTGCATGATCCGCGCGGCGAGCAGGATCAGCGACGCCCACGCCCCGATGGACTCGTAGGTGGGCATGATGCCGATGACGAGGCTGCCCGTCGCCATCATGAGCATCGTGGTGACGAGGACGAACTTGCGGCCCCGCCGGTCGGCGATGCGGCCGAACACGATGCCGCCGAGGGGGCGCATGAGGAAGCCGACGGCGAAGACCGCGAGCGTCGACAGCAGCGCGGAGATCGGATCGGAGTTGTTGAACATCACCGCGGCGATGAACGGTGCGAAGACCGCGTAGGCGCTCCACTCGTACCACTCGAGCACGTTGCCGACCGCGCTGGCGAACAGCGATTTCTTCTTCGATGCGAGGGTGGGCGCGGTGTCGACCGCACCCCGGGTGTTCCGGACGTCGGTGTTCACGTCGTATCTCTTTTCGTTCGCGGGAGCGGTGGCCGAATGTCACATGGGTTCGATGTGGCCGAACCCGTGTGACATTCGGTCACGCCGGAGGGGACGGACCGTCAGGCGGTCGGGGTGGGGGTCGTGCGATCGCGCAGGTCGCTGCGCCGGATCTTGCCGGTCTGGGTCTTGGGGAGGTTCTCGACGATGTGGACCCGGCGGGGCCGCTTGTAGGCGGCGAGACGGTCGCGGACGAAGTCCACGAGTTCGCTCTCGGTGGCGTGGGCGTCGCGTTCGAGCGACACGTACGCCACCACGGATTCGCCCTGGTAGTCGTCGGGCTGGCCGACGACGGCGGCCTCGTGGACGGCGGGGTGCTCGTACAGGGCGTCCTCGACCTCGCGGGGCCACACCTTGTATCCCGAGACGTTGATCTGGTCCTTCAGGCGGTCCACCAGGTAGACCCAGCCGTGCCGGTCGATGATCGCGCCGTCGCCGGTGCGCAGCCGCCCGCCCGGCAGGGTGGCTGCGGACGCCTCCGGGTTGCGCCAGTACCCGGAGATCACCTGCGGGCCGGACAGTTCCAGTTCACCCTGCCTGCCGGGTTCGACATCGGCGCCGTCCGCGTCGACGACACGCGCGTCGAGCAGGGGCAGCGGGACGCCGATCGCGAGGGTGCCGCTGGCGGGGTCGACGGGTGCCCGCCGCCCGGGCGGTACCGCGATCACGCCGGAGGAGGTCTCGGTCATGCCGTAGGCGTTGTGGATGTACTTGCCGAACTTCGCTTCGAACTTCTCCACGGTCGCGGGCGGGATCGGCGCGCCGCCGGAGTAGAGGGTCTTGATCGAGGCGAAGTGGCGGGCGTCGGCGCCGGGGGTTTCGTACAGGGCGTTGAACACCGTGATCGAGCCGATCGTGAACGTGACCCCGTGCTCGACGAGGGTCTCGAGCGCGACCTCGGCGTTGAAGCGGTTCGCGAAGACCAGGGTGGTGTCGTGCACCAGCGCCAGCGTGGCGTTGATGACGGCGCCGGTGATGTGGAACAGCGGGGCGACGGCGAACACCGCGTCGCCGGCGGCCAGGCCGACGAAGGAGCCGAAGGTGGTGGCCACGGCCAGCACGTTGGCGTGGGTGTTCATCGCCCCCTTCGGCGGACCGGTGGTGCCCGAGGTATAGGCGAGCAGCGCGACGTCGTCGCCGGTGATCTCGACGGGGGACGGCCGCCGGCCCCGGTGTTGTTCGATCAGCTCGACGAGGTCACCGTCGGGCGCCGCCACGGAGCGGTCCGTCGTCGGGAAGACCCGGGCGTCGTCGCGGGTCTGGAAGTCCAGGTCGCTGGTGCTGAGGATCCAGCGCACGGAGCTGTCGCGGACGGTGTCCGCGGTCTCCGCGGCGGCGGTGTCGGCGCACACGATGCCGACGATCTCGGCGTCGTCGACGAGGCGGCGCAGTTCGGCCCGCCGGTACATGGGGTTGAGCACGAGCGCCGCGGCCCCGAGCTTCCACAACGCGAGCAGGGTCAGCGCGTACTGGGGGATGTTCTGCAGGTAGATGCCCACGCGGTCGCCGCGCCGCACCCCCCGAGCGGCGAGGGCGACGGCGAGGGCGTCGGAGAGCTCGTCGGTCTCGCGGGCGGTCAGCACACCGTCGAAGTAGGCGATGGCCTTGTCGTCCGGGTCGGCGTCCACGCGGGCGCGCCACGCGTCCACCAGGGAGACGAACGGCACCGCCGGCTCGGGGTCGAGCCCGTTCGGGTAGAGCGCGGTCCAGGGGCGCTTTTCGGACGTCACGACGCAGTTCCTTCCACTCGACTGCGGGGGCTTCCCACCGCGACGACCGATCGCTCGGTCGGTAAGCGGTCTGTCAGTAGTGTCCTGGGCCACACAAGCGCCTGTCAAATCGGACAGACCACACGCACATCCGCCGGGCCGACGGCCTGGCCTGGGCATTCCCGGAGTGGGAGAATCGGAGATCGACCGGCTCCCGGCACGCGACGCGACGAGCGGTCGGAAATCGTCGGTGGGCGGTCGAGAACCGCACGTCGGTGCGAGCGGACACGTCTGACGGAAGGCCGAGACGATGGACGACCTGGAGACCCGGCACGCGCAGGTCCTGCTCGAATGGGACGACGGGCGCGCCGGCTACGGCCCCGGCACCACGGTGCGCATCGGCCGCGACCGATCGATGGACGTCACCCTCGACCACCCGGTGGTCTCCCGGGAACACGCGTTCCTGCAGTGGGACGACGGGTGGTATCTCGTCGACTCCGGCAGCAAGAACGGGATTTTCGTCGACGGCCGCCGGGTGGAGCGGGTCCGTGTCACCGGAACCGTCGTCGCCCGGCTCGGCGACCGGGCCGAGGGACCCGACCTCCGGCTCTCCGTCGCCGAACCCGAGGCGACCCGCGAGCGCAGATGGGGCCTGCTCGACCAGCTGACCGCGGTCCGCGCCGGCGAGACCCGTGGAGCGCTGCGCCGGCCCCGCCCCGTGCCCCGGCCCGGCGACGTGTCGATCGGCCGCGCCGCCGACAACGCCGTCGTCGTCCCCGACGTCCTGGCCTCCCGGCAGCACGCCGCCCTGCGCAGCGGACCGGCCGGTCTCGAGATCGAGGACCTCGGCAGCGTCAACGGCACGTTCGTCGCCGGCACCCGGATCACCCGCGCCGCCCTCGCCGAGGGCGACGTCGTGACGATCGGCAACACCGACCTCGTCGTCCGGGAGAACACCCTCGTCCCCCGGGAGAAGGAGGCGGCTCCCGCGACCGGCGGCCTGCGCGTCCGCGCCGTCGGACTGACCATCGAGGGGAACCGGCGACTGCTCCACGACGTCACCCTGGCCGCGCCGCCCGGCACCCTCACCGCGGTCATCGGCCCCTCCGGCGCCGGTAAATCCACCGTGGCCAAGATCGTGTCGGGCACCGGCAACCCCACCGACGGGGTCGTGGAGTTCGACGGCCACAGCGTGCACGCCGAATACCAGGCCCTGCGCTCCCGGATCGGCCTCGTCCCCCAGGACGACGTGCTCCACCGGCAGCTCACCGTCCGCGAGGCCCTCGGCTACGCCGCCGAACTGCGGCTGCCCCCGGACACCACCCGCGCCGACCGCGACGAGGTGATCGCCCGGGTGCTCGCCGAACTGCAGCTCACCGAGCACGCCGGCACCCGCGTCGACCGCCTCTCCGGGGGCCAGCGCAAGCGCGCGTCGGTCGCCCTCGAACTGCTCACCGGACCGTCGCTGCTGATCCTCGACGAACCCACCTCCGGCCTCGACCCGGCGCTCGACCGGCAGATCATGACCACGCTGCGCCGCCTCGCCGACTCCGGCCGGGTCGTCCTCGTCATCACGCACTCGCTGTCCTACCTCGAACTGTGCGACCAGGTGCTACTGCTCGCCCCCGGCGGCAAGACCGCCTACGTCGGGCCGCCCGGCGAGGTCGGCGCCGCCCTCGGCAGCACCGACTGGGCGGAGATCTTCGCCCGCGTCGCCGCCGAACCCGACGCGGTGCACGCCGAGCACCTCGCCCGCAGTGCGGC